>CAYZLP010000014.1:0-9078 GCA_964478635.1 uncultured Caldilineaceae bacterium | reverse complement strand
CGCACGGTCGAGGGTGGTGTAATCCCACCATTCCGGTGCAATCTTGCTGAGCGGGCGCATCTCTTCCTCCTGCTGTGGACCTCCACGGATGTGGGCGATCGGTGGAGGCGAAAACGTGATGTGGAGACTTGATTGGGGAGCAATTCTGCTTCAGTCGAAAGCGATCTGTAAGCAAGTATATTTTCTTGCGCTTACGTTTGTCAACCCCATTGCCGAAATCCTAGCAGTTCGTAATTGATCGTCAATGGACCGCGGAACCAACCGGATACGGCGGATTGAGGCGGATGACCTGCAAAATATCCGTCTAATCGTTCGACAGGCTCACGACAAATCCGTCGTAATCGGCCAAATCCGCGGTCCATAAGGTTACGCATCACAGCGGTGCGTGGTCCGTCCAGCGTGTCGCGAGGGCTTCGCGCAGTGGATCCGCGTCCGGTGCGCAGTAGCCAATGGGCAGGTGACGCGTCCAGCCTTCGGCAAATTGATAACGGCCGGACAGGCGTCCCATCTCCCTGCTCATCCTCCGCATCTGCTCCGTAAAGGCGCCTACGCCCTGGCTTGCCTCCAGCCACGCCTGCTGACTCTCGTGGAGGGCAAGCATGGCGGCCTTGCGCTCGATCACGTTGGTGATGTCGACATAGAATTCAGCCGCTATCGGCTGGTTGAGGGGATCGCGCAATCCATAGGGCAAGGCGTGATAGATCGTGATCGCTTGATCGATGGTTGCGCTGGGCGGATCGGTCGCGAAATTTGGCGCGCCCCGGGCAAAGGCCGCGGTGAGCACGAGCCGGCAGGCGTTCATATGGTCTTCCATATAGTCGACCGGCGGATGGGTCAGGATCAGCGTGGGGGCGACCGCTCGAATGATCGCGGTTAGTTTACGCAGGGAGGGCGCGTCGTAAAAGATCTCCAGGTCGTTGCAGATGGGCTCATGGTAGGTTGCACCGATCATGGCGGCTGCTGCCTTCGCTTCTGCGCCCCGGATGGCCGCCGTCGTGGGCGCATCCGTGGTGACGCTGCCGCAGGAGCCGTTGGCCACGGTCATGTAGTGCAGATCGAAGCCGGCCTCGCCCAACTGCATGAGGGTACCCGCCATCATGAATTCGATGTCGTCTGGATGGGCCACTATGGCAAAGGCGCTGGGTGGGCTGGACAATGGCTCTACTCCGATTCGACGTGGATGTCGCAGGTCTGAGCCGCGCGGATGAGCGCCTCCAGATTCTCGTGGGGCGTCTCTCGCGGCAGTTCGCAGCCGGGGCTGAGGATAAAGCCGCCATCCCGCCCGGCCGTGCGGATCGCTGCGCACGCGGCATCGTAGACTTCTTCGGGCGTACCCTGCAGCAGCAGGGCCGACGGATCCAGGTTGCCCTTGATGCAGACCTTGCCGCCCAGAATGCGCTTCGCCTCGGCCAGATCGATGAGAGAATCCAGATTGAGAATGTCGGCCCCCAGATCCGCAAAATCGGGCAGCAGCGCCTGAGTGCGTCCGCAGGCGTGGTATTTGACCCGTGCGCCCGCCTGCTTGAGTCCGGCAATCAGTTCGGTGATGTAGGGCAGATTGAATTCCCGATAGTGATTGGGCGATACCAGCGAGGCAATTGCGTCACCCACGCCGATGAAGCGCGCGCCCGCTTCGATCTGGGCGAGGCCAAAGGCAAGCTCCATTTCCAGGCTGAAGCGCATCAATTCATGGATCAGGGCAGGCTGCTCGTAGAGGTCCGTCATCATGGGGCTGATGCCGCGCAGCATGGCCGACTCCTGGAAGGGCGCCTCAACCCAGGCATAGACGACTTCATCATCGCCCAACTCCTCGCGCAATATCTTTAGCGCCTTGATCTGCTCGTGCATGCGGTTGTCGCCCAGGGGATCCGGCAGACGCAGTTTTTTGAGATCGTCCCGATCCTTGATCAGGGGATCGTCCGGCGTTGGGCCCGGAACCTCATCGTCCTGCCAGAAGACGGGCGCGCCCACGGCCTCTGCTTCACGTACGGCATCGGCCGTCACGTTGACGCTGTCGTAGCCGAAGCGGCGGATGCATCGGAGTTGGGCCTCGGCCATCATTTCGCCGTACAGGCAGTAGTCGCGATAAGTGATCCCAGCCAGCTTGGCGGCAAAGGTCATAATGAGCGGGCTCACCGGCGTCCGGTCCGGCTTGCGCAACTCACATACGGCGATGTAGCGCTCGTAGGACGTCATGGTCATTTGGGATCCCCTTTTCGCTCTAGCTCCTGCCCAGACTTCCAAAGTATAAATCTCAACAAAAATGTTTGTCAATCCTTTCGGAAATTCTCGATTGATGCTTGACAGGGCTGAATAGTAATGCTAACGTTTCTTATTGAGGCCCCGGCGCGGATTCGTGTCATTCCTTTCCATTCCATTTCACAACACTTTTGAGGAGGACAAGATGGGCAAATCACGGTTGGCATGGTTTGTGGTCAGCCTGTTGGTGATCGGCGGATTGATCGGAGGGTGCGTTGCGCCGGGCGCGGGTCCAGTCCCGGCGCCTGGCGAAGGCGAGGCTGCGGCGCCATCCGATATGGCCGGCAGCGAGATTACCGTCACCTATATGCAGTCGGGCACCTATGATGTTGCAGCCCAGGAACTGGAACCCAAATTTGAGGAGGATACGGGCATTCAGGTCGAACTGATAGCTGCGCCATGGGATGTACTCAATCAGAATCACATTACCGATTTGACGACCGGCACGGGCGCCTACGATGTCATGTCGGGCGAGTTCTGGATTGCCAGTGTGTTCGAGCACATGCTGCCCCTGGATGAGTATGTGGAGCGTGACAATTACGGTGGCGACTACATCGAGCGAATCTGGTCGCCCGGGCCGTCGAATTTCTATGACGGTCAGCGCATTGGCGTGCCTTACAGCGCCGACGCCTATGGTATCTACTACAACACCGAGATGTTCGAACAGTGCGGCGTCCAGGCCGATTGGGAGACCTGGGATGACTATATCGCAGTCCTCGACGAACTGCAGGCTTGCCTCGAGGGTACGGATGTCGCCCCCATGGTTCACTACTGGGGACAGATCGAGCAGCCGGCCGCTATCTTCCTGGGCATGTATGATGGTTATCTGGTTGACACTGAAGGCAACTATGCTCTGGACCGGGAAAAAGCTGTCGAGGCGCTGAATAAGATGAACAGCCTGCTGGCCTACAACCCGGAAGGCGCCCTGGGATTGGACATCAATGCGGGCAACGCCGTTTTCCTGAATGGCCAAGCGGCGACCATGGTCGGCTGGCCCAGCTTCATCCGCGCGGCGGCGGATGACCCGGAGCAGTCCCAGGTAGTCGGCAAGTGGTCTATGGCGCCCTTCCCCGGCCCTGGATTCCCCATGGTAAGCGCCTGGAATCTGTTCATTTCCAAGAACAGCGAGAATCCGGATGCAGCTTGGGAATGGATCAAGAGCTATGTGAATGCGGAAAATGCCAAGGCCTGGATGGACACCTATGGCATTGGTTCACCCTTTGCCGCCACCTACGAGGATCCGGAACTCGTTGAGAAGTTCCCCTACTTCTATCCCGTACAGCAGGCAAACTTGAACCGGGCCAAGTCACTGCCCTGGACTTTTGCCGCGTTTGAGGCCTTCTTCCGCAACGAAGGCGACTTCCATCAGGGCACGATTACGGCCGAGGAGATGCTCGATCGCGTGCAGACCGAATGGGACGAGATCGACGTACCGGCTGCCTTGGTTGAACTGGCCGGCGCCCAGGGCCTGCAGCAGCAGTAGCCTCCAATCGGGCAGCAGGGTCCGGCGTGCTGTTTTCCCCGGCTTCCTGATCATCGATTGGATCCGGTTTGAGCCACACAAATTCATCGGGTCTGCCATAGGCGTATGCGTAACAAACAACCTGTGGCAGACCCGCTCCCTCCGCCAACCGGTACGATAGCGCCGGATTCGTCTCGGCATTCCGGCACAGGGTCGGCGAACCAATAAACAAGCAGGATGGATGATGGCAACATCACCCCAGGGGCAGCAGAGCAATATGACGACCGCGTCAGCTTCCGCATCCGGAGTGACTGCCCGACCACGCCGGGCGCGTTTCAACCGGGATCGGTTCTTGATGGCGCTCTTTGTGCTGCCCGCCCTCCTGATCGTCGTCGTCGTGCAGATCTATCCTCTGGGCTTTTCCGCCTGGCTCGCCACCCAGGACTGGACGCTTACAAATTCTCAGGTGACCGAGGGCTTTGTCGGGCTCCAGAACTTCAGCAAAGTGCTCAACAACGATGTCTTCCGCAGGGCGGTGCGTAACAGCGCCATCATCACCGGCTCGGCGGTCTTCATCGAGATGGTTTTAGGCGTTGGCCTGGCCTACCTGGCCAGCGGCACGAGCTGGCCCATGCGCATCGTGCGGACGATTCTCATTCTGCCCATGGTCATAGCGCCGGTGGCCGCGGGCACGCTGTGGCGCATGATGCTCAATTCCCAGATGGGTCTGGTCAACTACATGCTCTTGGAGCTCTTCGGCATCCGGGGACCGGACTGGCTGGGCAATGCGGACTGGGCCGTCGTGGCCGTGATCATTGTCGATATCTGGCTGGCGACGCCCTTCGTCTTTCTCGTCGTGTCGGCCGGGTTGACCAGCATCCCACCCGAACTGCACGAGTCCGCGGCCTTGGACGGTGCGTCCCGCATGCAGTCGTTCTGGCGCATCGACATTCCGCTGCTCTTGCCGCTGCTGTTGCTCACGCTCATGTTTCGCATGCTGGAATCCTTACTCTCACTGGACTCTATCTACACGCTAACGCTGGGCGGACCGGGCTACGCTACCTTTACCATGACCTACTACATCTACACATTGGGCTTGCGGAGCTTCAATCTTGGGATGGCCGCGGCAACCTCCTGGCTCTTCATGCTCTTTGCCGCGTCCATGTTGATCCTGGTCTTCTGGCTACAGCGGCGAACGCAGACTGCACAGTAATTTCGGAAAGATTGACGGAAACGACCGAGGAACGAAGCTGATGGTGACTGGTGTCGATACCGCCAAAATACGCAAATATCTGCTCAAGGCCCTGCGCGTTGCCGCCTTGGCCCTGGCCTGCGCTGCCGTGCTCATCCCCCTCGCCTATCTGGTGCTCAACAGCGTCAAGCTTCAGCGGGATATGTATACCATTCCGCCGATTATTATTCCCAAACAGATCACGTTTGAGCATTTCCAGGTGACGCTCTCCAACCCGCGCACCTTGCGTTTCATCACCAATAGCCTCATCGTCACGTCGGTGACGACGACGGTCACGGTGCTCTGCAGCACCTTGGCCGCCTATGGACTTGCCCGCATGGGGCTCCGGGCCGGTTGGCTGGCATCGGTCATCTTTCTGTTTCTGTTCATTCGCTTCTATCCGCGCATTACGACCGTCATCCCCTACTTCCTGGTCATGCGCCAGTTCGACCTGTTGGACACCGTTTGGGCCATTATCATCGGTCATCTCGGCATCACCATCCCCTTCGTGACCTGGCTGATGCTCATTGTCTTTCAGGATCTGCCAATTGAGGTGGAAGAAGCCGCCATGGTGGACGGCGCCGGTCCGTGGCAGCGCTTCAGCCGCGTGGCCCTGCCCATGGCCGCGCCCGGCGTGGCTTCAGCCGCCATCCTCACGGCGTTTCTCTCCTGGAATGAATTCCTGATAGCCTCCTCCGTGGCCAAGCGGCAAGCCCAGGTTCTGTCGATCGCCGTGGCCAGCTTCGTGACCGATCGCGGCGTCCAGTGGGGACCCATGGCGGCCATGGCAGTCATCATGATCGTACCCATGATCCTCTTTGCACTCTTCGTTCAACGCTATCTTGTCCGCGGCATCACTTTGGGCGCGGTTAAGGGGTAGCATATTTGCCGGGAAGGCAGCGCAATGGCCAAGATGACCGCTTTGGAACGCTCGCTCTGTGCAATCCAGCATCGCCGGCCCGACCGCGTCCCGGCGATTCCCCAGGCCCATGTCTGGACCCAATATTACTACGGCAGCAGCAGCAATGAGTGCATGTGGGACGGCGAAAAATATGCGG
Organism: uncultured Caldilineaceae bacterium; assembly: GCA_964478635.1. Classification (GTDB taxonomy): domain Bacteria; phylum Chloroflexota; class Anaerolineae; order Caldilineales; family Caldilineaceae; genus JAGRCP01. The sequence goes on along the minus strand of CAYZLP010000014.1, from coordinate 3,068 downwards.
AGCTGCAGCTCATGGCCCAGCGCGAGTTCGGCTGGGACGGCATCTTCGTGGCTACGGATAGCGTGGCCCTGGCCCAGAGTCTCGGCTTGGAGGTCTTCTACACCGATATGGGCGCGGCGCCCGGCCCCATCGGCATCTTCGAGAGCTTGGAAGAAGTGTCGCAACTCACGCTGCCCGATCCACGGGACACGCGCCTCAATGAGTGGCTCAAAGCCACCATGCGGCTAATGGATGAAGTGGGTGACGAGGTACTCGTCATCGCTCGGGCCGACGCCGGTCCTTTCAGCCTGGCCGCGCAGCTGCGCGGTATGGAAGCCTTCATGCTCGACGTGGGCATGAGCGAGCAGCCGGACTTGATCCACCAATTGCTGGACAGTTGTCTTGACTACGTGATTTCATTCGCCGATCTGCTGCTGGAAACAGGCGCGCCCGTTGTGACGATCGGCGACGCCCTGGCCAGCGGAAGCTTGATTTCGCCAAAGACCTTTGCCCGCTATGCCTTTCCCTACCAGCAACGCCTGGCCCAGCATGTCCACGCCAAGGGCGGCTACTTGAGTATCCACGTCTGCGGCTTCACGACCCGGATCTTCGATCAGCTGGTTGCGACCGGCGCCGATATTCTGGAGTTCGATGCCAATACGGATTTCGACACGGCGGTAGAGCTGGCCCGGGGCAAATCGTGTCTCTTGGGCAACGTGCCCGTTTCCGAAGTGATGACCCAAGGAACGCCTGCAATGGTGCGCGAGGAGTGTCGCTGGCGCCTGGAGCGGATCAAGCCTCACCCGGGCTACATCTTGAGTTCAGGCTGCGCCCTGTCGGCCAATGCACCGGCCGAGAATCTTCATGCCTTCGTGGCCGCGGCCGAAGAGTTCGGCTACTACTGACAAGCGGTGTGAAACGAAACTCGAAACCGCAAAGGAATTCACTTTATGGATCGTAAGCAATCTTCTTCAATTCTAACCCCGGAACGCATGGACGAACTCCTCGCCGTCTACCGGGACGGTCTGCTGGACGATGTGCTGCCTTTCTGGTTTCCCCGCTGCGTCGATGAGGAATATGGCGGCTTCATGTTCGCCCGCGCGCGCGACGGCACCCTCTTGGACGACGACAAGGGCGTCTGGCAGCAGGGCCGCGCGGCCTGGCTGCTGGCGACGCTCTATCATGAGGTTGAGCCGAGGCCGGAGTGGCTGGCCTGGTCCAGGCACGGCATTGACTTCCTGCGCCGTCACTGCTTCGACGCAGATGGGCGCATGTTCTTCATGGTGACCCGGGACGGTCGCCCCCTGCGCAAGCGCCGCTACATTTTTAGCGAGACCTTTACGATTGCCGCCCTGGCCGCCTACGGACGCGCCGCGGGCGACGCCGCTGCGGTCCAAGAGGCCGTCGATCTGTATGAGCGCACCCTCTCCTATCTGGACACACCCGGCATTCTGCCTCCCAAATGGGATCCCGATGTGCGTCCCATGAAGGGGTTGGCCATCCCCATGATCATGATCATCACGGCCCAGATCCTGCGCGGCGCCATGGATGACCCGACGCGCTGCAACGGCTGGATCGACCGCTACATCGGTGAACTGCAGCGCGATTTCATGCACCCGGAGCTGTCCGCGGTGTTGGAGACTGTGGGTCCCAACGGCGAGTTTCTGGATCACTTCGACGGCCGCACCATGAATCCGGGTCATTCCATTGAGGCAGCCTGGTTTGTTCTCCAGGAAGCGAAAGTGCGCAACGATCCCGAATTGCTGAAGACCGGTCTGACGATCCTCGACTGGATGTGGGCCTGGGGCTGGGATGAAGAATACGGCGGGATAACCTATTTCGTGGACGTCAAGGGGCTGCCCGTCCAAGAATATTGGCACGACATGAAATTCTGGTGGCCCCAGAACGAAGCCATCATCGCCACGCTTCTGGCCTACCAGCTGACCGGCGACGAGAAGTACGCGCGCTGGCACCAGATGATCCACGACTGGACCTACGCCCGTTTTCCCGATCCCGAATACGGCGAGTGGCTGGGCTACCTGCACCGGGACGGCCGCGTCTCCCACACCATGAAGGGCAATATGTGGAAGGCGCCCTTCCACATCCCGCGCATGCAGCTTCTCTGTTGGCAGATATTGGAGGAAATGCGGCGCGGTCGGTAAAGGCGGTTACGCAGAGAGCCGCAGAGGGTTACGCAGAGCAAGTGAAATTGCAGCGAATTCTCTGTGGCTCTCTGTGCCATCTCTGTGCCTCGCTGTGTAACGCTTTTCCTCTACAAACCGATCTTCCTCACCTTATCCCCGACCCGGATGAGCCCCGGCTGAATCACCCTGGCATTGATGCCCCGCAGATTGAGTTCCCTGCCCACAGCCGAATTGACGAAGCGCATGGCGTCCTCACCGAAGCGGGCCGTGAACTTCTGGCAGCCCCGGTGGGGAATGGCCGTCACTTCGACCACGGCCTGGCCGATGGCGAGCTGGGTGCCCGCCGGCAGATTGGCCAAGGAAAGATCGAGGTCGACATAAAGCTGATCGCCGGCCAGCTGCCAGCGATCCCTGTCTTGCGCGACCAGCTCGGTCACGCGCGCATTCATGATGTTGAGCTGCATTTCCGGATGGGCGCTGCCGTCATGGGTGCGGGCGCTCCCGCGCGTCATCCAGTTGTCGCCCACCAGCCCCAGATCCAGGTCGAGCTGTCCTTCCTCGATCACCTGGCGTTCGTCCACGCCCGGCCGGCGGACGATCAGCAGCAGCGTTCCCTCCTCTGCCGGCGCGCGGCGAATGTGGTCGAGTCCGGCTTCGAGTTCGGCCGTGGTGAGGTGTTTGACGGTTTGGGACATGGGAACCTTCCTTGGTGGATGCAAAACCGGGCGCAGAGACCGATTCTTCCGCGCCGCAGCTTTGGCGCCATCGACAGTCTGCTTGTCAAGAAGGTATGCGCAGCTGTTCAAATTGTCAAGTAGCCACGCGGTCGACGACATATCAGGGCAAATGTGTGCACTTCAGTCTCGGGGCAAACCAGGACAAGACCCTTCGCTGGCGTGACCGTACGGCGAAATTCCTGGCCAGACCCGCTCAGGGTGACAAACG
>CAYZLP010000013.1:0-18637 GCA_964478635.1 uncultured Caldilineaceae bacterium | reverse complement strand
TCGGTCGCCGTCTTCCACGCCAGTCGCTCCAGCGCCGTGGTCTTGCCACTGCCCGGCTCGCCCAAGATAACGGTATGCTGGAGTTCGCCCAACGCGGCAATCAGGTCTTCGGGCGGCGCTTCCTCTTGGCCCGGCTGGACGCCAAAGCGCGACACTCGCATGGGCAGCGGGCGGGCGGCGAGATTGATGAAGGGGTTGACGCTAAGTGGGTCACCTTCGGTAGGCTCTTCGGATGGCGCACTGTTGTTGGAATCGTCGCCCCAGCGCGCGTAGGCTGCCTGCACCTTGCGCACGTAGTCCCGTAGCTCGGTGATTGTAGGGAGGTGAATCTCCTCGCCGTTCTGGATGATAATCTGGTCGCGGAGCGCAACGTTGACGGCGTTGATGGAGCCAATGCTGCCGGATTCGGGGTCCATGGTCGCCTACCTGTGGCCTGCGTTATTGGTCAACTGTAATCCCATCATAGCATGATTTCGCGCGAAAATCGACGGCCCTTCGGGCCGTATGCGTGACAGACCACCACTCGCCATTCCAGCCATCTTCTGTGGACAGCGGACAGTGGTCAACAGCTAGAGAGAGGTCCTAGCGAGGCGAAATCCCTGGGAGAGGTTCCAGTCCCCGGCACGGCGCCTGCGACGATACGCGCACCGTACCATCTTGCGGTTGGCCGACCACCCGCCGCCGCGCACGATGCGCAGGCCGGTTGCGTCCCGGTCTTCCAGCTTCGCATCCGGGTCGTAGGGATACTCCGCATAGCGTGTCGCTGTCCACTCCCAAACGTTGCCTGTCAGGTCGTGAATGCCATCGGACGTTGCGCCAGTTGGGTACACGCCCATAGGCGTTGTGCGCATGACGCGATTGTTGCCCTCCAGGCTGTTTAGCTTATACGGGCTCCACGTGCTGCCCCACGGATAGATGCGCTTGCCCCGCCGTGCAGCCAATTCCCATTCCGGTTCGGTGAGCAGGCGGTAGGGCTGATCGGTGACTTGCGCCAGCCAGGTGGCGTAGGCCATCGCCTCGTACCAGCATACGCCTACGACGGGTTGGACGGGATTATTGAACGATTCGTCGTGCCAGTAGCGAGGCACCCCGGTCGGCTTTGTAGAAGGGAACTCTTCTGCCAGCCATTCCTCCAACTGATCCTGTTCCCATGCAACGATGATGCGCCAAAACTGATCGGCATCTCTTTGTGTGAAGTTGCCGCGTTCGACATTGTCGTCGATAAGATCGGGCCGCTCTCGAAATCGTTGCCACCATTCCCGGTAGAAGTCGTCTGGCCCCGATTCACCCGGCACCTTCTCGCCCCGCAGCCAGTAGCGCCCGCCTTCCGTCCAATAGCGTTCATCTTCATAGCCGCCCGCCGCCATGAAACAGGCATACTCGGCATTGGTCACCGGATAGCGTCCGATGGCATAAGGAGCCAACTCAACTTCGTGACGCGGCTTTTCGTCATCGTCAGCCAGCTCATCGTCGTCCGCACTGCCAATGGTCGCCAAGCCGCCTTCAATCTCCACCATTTGCGGCAGGATGACTTTGACGCCATTGACCGTCTCCACCGGAAAGCGCGGGTCGCCCAGCCTGCCCAGCAGCAGACCGGCCTCGATGCGGCTGCGCACCTGGATGGCGACATTGCACAGGCGGTCCAGCAGGTCGTTCTGGCTTCGGGCAATGCGCGCTTCGTTCTGCTCCGCGCCGCTCTCCAGCAAGCAGCGGGCGGCCAGCGCAGGGTTGACGGGCTGCACGGCGTCGTAGAGGGCGGAATACAGCCCGGCGGCCAGAATCGTCGTCTGCTCCCAGCCGCTGGTGGGCGGGCCGGGCAGCGGGTCCCATTCGCCCCGTTCGACAGGCGGCATTTCGTCTTCCAGGCTGGGCACGCGCCACAGGTTGCTCAAGTCCTCGCCCCGGACCAAGCGCCGCAGCAGGGCTTCCGCCGCAAAATACTCCTGCATGAGATGATGGGTGAACTTGGCGCTACCGTCGCCCAGCGCCGCCAGGAAGCTGGCCGACCGCGCCAGTTCCAGCAGATGGTCGGGCGGCGTCTCCACGGTCTTGCCGTTGGGCAGCCGCACTGTTTCCGGCAGCTGGCTCAGCGCCCAATCCTGCTGCACCAGTGTGCCTTCGCCCAACTCCTGCATGGCGTAGGCCAACTCGCTCAGCGCCAGGTGCTGGGCGGCAGGCTCAATCCACTCCACGGCGTGGCGCTTGCCCGCCTCCCGCCCGAAGAGCTGCTGGACGAACTGCTCGAAGAGTTGCGCCCGGTGGGGCGGCAGGTCGCCCTGCTCGTCGAAGACCTCCACCAGCATGTGCAGGTAGTAGGGAATTTGCGCCAGGTCCAGCAGGTCATCGTGCTGCTGGTTGAGGGCTTCCCAGAAGGCTGCGCCCTTCTCGTCGTCCAGGTAACGGACCGCAAACTCCTGAATCTGCGCAGCGTCCAGCGGGTCAATCTCCACCTGCTGCGCGCCCACCTCGCCGCTGTAGTCCAGCGTGCGGCACGAGAAGATGAGCTGGTTGCCCGCGGGCAGACTTTTCGAGAAGTCCCGCCAGTCGTACATGCGGTCGGCGTATTTCTCCCGGCGCGCTTCGTTGAGCGCATCGCACAGGATGCAGAGCTGGCCGTCCCGCAGCAGGTCCCGCACTTCGCCCGCCGCGTCCACCCGACCGCCCGGCATGGCGTCCCGCCACATGCGCGTCAGGAAGTCCAGGGGCGACTCGTCCACCTGCTGAGCCGACAGCCGCATGAAAAGGGGAATGCGCGCGCCGTCCTCCTCCTGGATGCGGGCGAACGCCTTGTCCAGGGCGATACGTTGCAGGACGGTCGTCTTGCCTGCGCCCGGCTGGGCCAGCAGGATGAAGACGGGGTGCGTCGTGACGGCTTCTCGAATGTCGTCCAGGGGCACGCGCTCAATCTGGCGATGGGGACCTTCGCCCCGCACCATGATGGCGCTGTAGGCGGGCGTCAGTTCCGGCACGCTGCGATAGCCGCCGGAGAGCGCCACGTAGCGTTGCTGCCACTGGTGGAACTCCGGGTTGACGCACAGGTGGAGCAGGTACTGGTCGATGCGTTCGGTTTGGGTTGCGCCGGGCCGTCGGTTGAGGTACTGGCGCAAGGCGTCCACCCGCGCGGGCGCAATGTCCACGGCCTGCTCGCCGGAGAGCACCTTGCCGTCCCTGACTTGCGTTCCCTTGGTGGAGAGCAGGGCGACCAGCAGTTCGGCCAGCTCCCGCAGCTCTGCGCCCGTCGCCGGGATTTCCAGGTTGAGGTTGACGTCCCGCCCGATGAACGTTTGCGCGTCTACATCGCCGCCGACATGCGCGCCGCCGCCTGTCTTGCCGTCTTGGTTGGAGTCTTGGTCCGCCATACGCCTGCCGTCCGCGTGCTGGTTGAGGAATGGAAAGACCCGCGGCCGGTTGGCTACCGCGGGTCCTGTTGGTGACGTGCTGCGTGGCGTCCGTACCAGCGGCAAGCATGGGGTTGGCTCGCGGCCTACGCTGCGTTCATTGTAGCGCGTTGCAGGATGGCAGGCAACAGGCGATTTTGTGCTGTCCCTACCCGTCCACCACCGGCAGCTCCTTCGCCCGCTCTCTGGCCTCCTTGCGCAACGCCGCCAGCACCGGCGGGAAGCGATGCCGCTCGTTGTGCTCGATGTTGAGCGGCAGGCTGACATTTTGTATCAACTCGGGTTCCAGCACCCACGGCTCATCGTGCTCCATCCAGACGACGAATGCGTTTTCGGCCATCCACTCCGAAAGCCGCGCCTCGCCTTCCTTGCCGAAGGTCACGCGGCCCGACGGGTTGAAGCGCAACTGGATGCCCAACTCGTTCTCCAGCAGGCAGCCCAAGGACCGGCGCAGCGTGGAGCGGGATGCATTGCCGCCGTAGTGAATCCTGGTGCGTTTGCGCAGCGTGCTTTTGCTGGCCGGACCGCTGGGTGCAATGCCTGCGTAGAGCAGCGTCAGGCCGTCATGGCGACGGCAATCAGCGGTCGGCACGCCGGGCGGAACCTGCTTGAAATACCAGGCGTAGAGGCCGGCTGCGTTGGGCACCGGGCAGGGCTTGGCGAGCACTTCCGGTCGGCTGAGCAGCGTGGAGGGATGGAGAATTGGGGCGAATGGGTCAGTCATGGTTTGGGTTGGTTGTCCTGCTGCGACTGCAATAGATTTCAGTCCATAGCTGGCTGTTGGCCTGGGCCTTGGCCGGCACGGTGTCAGAAACGTGGCGCCCGCCATGCTGGCGTGCGGAGGGAGTGGGGAATGGCGCGCTCCCTAAACGTCAGCCTCTTCGCTGAGCCGGTCGATGTCCAGAATGACAATTTGATGGCGATCGAAGGTGATGATGCCGTCGGCGGCCAGACCGCGCAGGGCGCGGCCGACGACGTCGCGCACCGTGCCGAGCCGGGCCGCCATGTCGTCCTGGGTAAGCATGCGGGGGACGGCGGTTTCGTTCTCCCGCGCCGCTTCCTCCAGCAAGAGACAGGCCAGGCGCCCCCGCACATTGCGCATGGAGAGATCCTGGACCTGGTTCACCAGGAAGCGGGCGCGCCGGGCGATGCTGGCGGCCAAGGCCCAGCCCAGTTCGGGAAATTCCTGGGCCAGTAGCTGGAGATCCCGGCGGGAAATGACGTGCAGGATCGCATCGGCCTGGGCGATGGCGGTCACGGGATTGGGGCCGCCGTCCAGGACCGCAACGTCGTTGAACGTTGCGCCGTCGCGCAGAAAGTGAATGATGTGTTCCCGGCCGTCTTTGGAAAAGCGCGAGACTTTGACGACACCGGATTCGACCAGGAACCAACCGGCCACAGGATCGCCTTCCAGGAAGATGGTCTCCTGTTCACGATAGGTGCGGCGGACGGAATGCCGGGCCATGGCCTGCTGCACGCGCGAGGGCAGCGCCGCGACGACCGGTACCGTGCTCCAAATTGTCGGGTTCCCTTCCGGCCGTCCGTCAGTTTGCTGCGGGTCGGGCTGTTTCTTGTCGGTCTGCTCCATCCTCGGCGCCTTTCGCTGACAATCGTTCGGGGCGCCTATCATCATAACCGACTTCTGGTCAGTGTCAACGCATGGACCGGCTTTGAAGCGGCAGTGAAATTGTTGAAAGGACGTTGTCCAACCAAAATGAAGTGCGGTATGATGGGAGCACTGTGAGCGTCAATCTCCGCCAGTGTCATTCACGTTTCAAGAGGTGAACCCAATGAGCGGGCACAACCAGCAGCTTGTGCTACAAGGTCAGCTGACTTCGGCAGATATGTTTCAAACCAAGCCAACGTACATAAACGTACCGGAAGGCGTCACGAGCATTGAGTTTCTGTTTGAGCAGGGTCCCGAATTTGGACCCGATCAGAAGCTGCGCAACCAGATCAGCATCATGATCTTTGACACAAATGGACCTCGTTTCGAGATCTCGCGTCCGGATCGAGGCGCGATTTATATCGGTGAGGCGAGTTCGTCGCCCGGTGGTATTCCGGGGCCAATTCCGAGTGGTCAGTGGATGGTCTTCATCCAGGCGTTTCGCCTGCTATCAGAGACACCGGTCGACTACAAATTGACTGTTACCATGTCTTTCGAACCTGTTGAGGGGGAACCAACTGTTTGGCCTCCGGGCAAGTCAGGCGGCCGCGGACCCGGTTGGTACCGTGGCGATTTGCATGCACATACGCTGCATTCGGACGGCTCATGGGATATACCCGACATTATTGCATTCTGGAAGAACCGGGGCGCGGATTTCATGACCTTGAGCGATCACAATACCGTTTCAGGCCTGGCGCAAGTGCGCAGCTTGGCCGACGAAAATTTCTTGACCATGGGCGGTATCGAGTTGTCCACCTTCTTTGGTCATGCCGTTGCAGTGGGCACGGAGGAGTGGTTTGACTGGCGCAATCTGGATGGCAGCCTGATCACCATGCCTGAACTGGCGCAGAGGGTGATAGACAGTGGCGCGCTCTTTACCATTGCTCATCCCATGAACCCTGGCGATCCCTGGTGCTGCGGCTGTCGTTGGGAATATGAGGATATGATGCCCGGCAATGCCCTAGCCGTAGAAATCTGGAACGGCACTTGGCAGAGCGACGACCAGGAAGCGTTACAGTTGTTTTACCGATGGCTGAATCAAGGCCATCGTTTGACGGCGACATCAGGCACGGATCTGCATGGACCTCCGCCAGACGACGTGCGTGGAGCAGTAAACGCGGTATATGCCGAAGATCTCACGGAGCGCGCCGTCATAGCCGCTCTCAAAGCTGGCAAGTCCTATGTCACTGCCGGCCCGGAACTGTTAATCAACGTGGTAACAGCATCAGGCCAGGAAGCGATGATTGGCGATACCGTCCCGAACGAGGAAGCAACCATCAATGTGACCTGGCAAGACGGTCATGAGGGTGACGTGCTGCGGCTTATCGTGGATGGAAGAGCCTATCACGAGAAAATTGTCGGATCTTCCGGTCGGGTCGAATGGAAACTGGGATCCGGGCGGGCCAGATGGTGCACGGCAGAGTTGCGTGATGGGGAGTATGGGCTTTGGGCGGTAACCAATCCGATCTATTTCACTTCGGCCGTTGCCGCTTGAATCGGTCATTGGTAGACGACTCTGGTCGGGCTTTCCTCCATCAGGGAAAATCCGGCTAGCTGATCTATCATTGGCTCCGCAGGCGAGGGTTGCTGACTTCGTCAAGGCCAATGTGGACGAGGTATAGCGACAGGAAGAGCACAATGAGACTGACAACTGGCGCAGTCCACCACCACCAAAGATTCTGGAAGATGGCGCTGAAATTCAATGCCCAGTAAATCATCATGCCGAGCGTCATCTGATTCTGGGGTCCAAGCCCCAAGATTGACAGGCCAGATTCAGCGAGCACGGCGGCAATGAAGGCATTGACGAAGTTGGCGCCTAGCCATTGCCCCATATGCGGGATGAGTTCTCGAACAATGATCTCCAGTCCCCCCATCCCCGATAGCTTCGCCATCTGTACGAAACCGCGTTCTTTGAGGCTCAGAACCTGCGCGCGCACCTGCCGAGCCGGCGACGGCCAAGCAAACGCGCCGATGATTACGGCCATGGTGATGACGTTTACATTCTGCGCCAGCGCCGCAATTAGGATGAGAAACAGGAGTGACGGAACCGATAGAAAGACGTCGATCAGCACGCGCAATATGGCATCGACCCAGCCGCCAAAATAACCGGCGGTAAAGCCGATTAGCGCTCCGAGTACGGTGCCCACTGTTGCGGCTATGACGCCCACCAGAATTGAATTGGGAATGGCTTCGGTCAATTGAATGGCGACGCTTTGGCCAAGAGACGTTGTGCCCATGAGCGTTCCTTGCAGCGGCGGCTGGCGGGGCGGGAAGCTGCCTACCATGCGCAGTTCTGGATCGATGACCAGCTTGCCGATCAGGGATATCCCGAGCATGCTGAGAAAGACGGTCGCACCAATCACAAAGTTGCGATTGCGCAGCAGATCCCAAAAGATACCCTGTCGCGCCTCAAGCGGCTGCTCCTGTACCGGGGCGACTGCCATCGTTTATTTGCCTCCTGAGCTTGCATAGCGAATACGAGGATCAATTAGCGGATAGGCTACGTCAATGACGAAATTTGCCAGCGCTACGGAGACGATGATGATGAGGACGCCTCCCTGGATGAGCGGATAATCCAGGCTCTTGATGGCGTTGTAGATCTGGTAACCGACACCGGGATAAGCGAAGATAACCTCGGTGATCAGCGCACCCCCAACGATGTGCCCCAGGGCAATGGCAAGGCCAGTCGTCTGCGGAAGCAATGCGTTGCGGAATGCATAGCCCCAGGTGATACGTTGTTCTTCAATTCCCATGGCCTGCGCATTCAGGATATAGTCCTCGCCCTTCAGCGTAATGATTAAGCTGCGCATGCTCAAGAACCACCAGCCTAGAGAGACCAGCAGGATGCTCAAAGCGGGCAGCACGGCATGATGAAGCACGTCCAGGATAAAAGCCGTATTGAATCCCGGACGCATTCCTACAGAATAGGCGCCAGAGAGTGGGAATATCGGCCACTGAAAAGCAAAGAGAAAAACCAAGATCAAAGCCAGGATGTAATAGGGCGTTGTGTAGAGTAACAAGGAAACCGGAACAAGAAGTCGTGAAGCGCCCGCCTCACGACCGCGCCAGCCTACGATGGCGCCCATGATCGAACCCAAAATCCAGCTCAGCAAGGTGGTAATTGTGAGTAGTCCGATAGTCCAGGGAAGTGCCCTCACTAGCATTTCCGAAACGGGCGTAGGGAAGTTGCTAATTGAGATACCTAGATTGCCCTGCAGCAACTCGCGCCAGAAGCTTAGGTATTGTTGCCAAAGCGGATCATCTAGCCCAAAGCGCAGCCGGTACTCAGCGATCATCTGCTGAGCGTTCACGCTGCCGCCAACCGAGGCCATGTTGGCAAAAATCGCGGTCATCGGCTCTCCTGGTACCATGCGTGGTACGAAGAAGACAACCGTGATTGAGATGAAGACCGTGGCAAGCAAGAGCAGGAAGCGTCTGCCAACATAGCGCACATAGGGATTCATGTCGCTCCAATCAAACCTAGACTACAGGCAAATGCATACTACTGACAATTTTTGAGATGCTTGTAGCAGCATGTAGCGCATTCATACCCGCCACATGCTGCTTTACAAGCTGTTAGGTTTCAGTCGGAGGATCTATACTGCCAGGAAAACCTTCCTATTGACCGGCTGGCTGAATGCCGTCAATCCACTCGCCTGTTGTGGGCGACTCATAGCCGGTTAGCAGCAGGTTCATGGTTGCCCACCAGGTGACAGGCATCATCCACGGATCCTCCGCATCGGGCCATCCTGTCCAGTACGTTGTGTTGAACGGTACTAGCGCCGGTGCTTGGACCAGCGGCGCTACCGGCAGATCATCGTACCAGATCGCCATGGCGCGGCTGAAAATGTCAACCAGGGCCGCCTCGTCAGCGTTTTCACCCAAGGCCACAAGCATCTCGTCCACGATGGCATCGTACTCAGGATTCTGGTAGCGGAATGAGTTTCGTTCATACCAAGGAGCGGGTTCGCCCGTCGGTACGTAGAACTTGCTGTGGAAGAGCTCCAGGTTCTCATAGATTGTTCCGGGACAGAATGCCTGCAGAGGGTAGATATCCCAGTTACCTGCCAACAAAGCCGATTCTCGGACGGCGCCGGACAGTGACTGGATCTCGACAGCAACCCCGCCTACGGTCAGTTGGTCAGCAATCACCTGCCCGACTTTGGCATCTTCTGGCGTGTCCGGATTAGCCAACAGAAGCGGCGCCAATCGTTCGCCATCCTTTGCCCAGAATCCTTCATCATCTTTGGCATAGCCCGCCGCTGTGAAGTATTCTTCGGCCTTTGCTGGATCATAGGTAGCAGCGCTATCAGCGACGATGTCGCCGATGGCATCCATGTAGGGCCGGAGCCCGGAGTAGGCCGGCCAAATCGTTGTTGATGTCGTTGTTGCGTTCTCGTACGCAAGTTCGACGATCTGGTCGCGATCAATCAGGCTAGAGACTGCTTTGCGCAGATTCGGGTCATTCCACGGCTCATGTTCGTGCTGGAACATGAGCGCCCGCGGGCAAGGATCGTACCAGGCATAGGGGGGATCAGACAGCCAGGCCTGCACGTTTGGATTGCGCTCCTTCACAGAAAGGAAAGCCCCAGGAGATAGGATACTGATATTGGGTGAGTCAAGCTCGTCGGCACTGAGGGCGATCGCCACGCTGGTCTCGGGGCCAACGTGAATGAAGTTAACCTTCTCGGGCGCAGGCGTCACGCCGAATACTTCGGTTCCCCACCAGTCATCACGGCGCACATAGGAGTAAGCCGATTCGGTCGCGTTGTCCAGCAGATAGGGACCGGTGCCGATGGGCGGATCGTTGGCAAAGGTTACCGGATCTTCCAAGCCGTTCCAGATGTGCTCCGGCTGGATGGTGATACCGCTCCAGACGGGAACGGCAGGAAACGCCTCGCGTACCAGGTGAAGGCGAGGATTCGGCTCGGTGAGCACGAATTTGACGGTCAGATCGTCCACCTTCTCTACCGAAGCAACGGCCTGATTGGCTTCATTCGCCCACGTCATACCGGGATTGTTCCGCAGCATATCGTAGGTGAAGACAACGTCATCGGCATTGAAATCCTCACCATCACTCCATTTGACTCCAGGACGAAGGTTTACCGTAATCTCGGTAAAGTCATCGCTGTAAGCGAAATCTTCCGCCAACCACGGGAGATAGTCGCCGGTTTCGAGATTCAGGTAGAATAGATACTCATGGACCATCGCACCCAAACCCGTCCGTGAACGATCGAAGCCCGGGGCATAAATGTTGTAGTTGGTTGTGCTTGCGAAGGGTCTGGAAACGGCAATATTCAGCGTGGTTGCTCGTTCAGGATCGACGGCCTGCGGCGCCGTGGTCGGCGCCGCTACCTGGCAAGCTGATGCCATCAGCAAAATGGTGAGCAAAGCGACAAAAAGCAAGAATTTTCGCGTGGACGTGGACATAATGTTCTCTTCCTCCTGAGAGATGGACAATCGTGCATGCTAAACGACATTTCTCTGGGGGGCCGTGCCATCCAACCGCGTATTGCCTCCTTTCACGGGCCTGCTAGAACGTGATTGTGCACAACTGCAAATGCCAATCCACCTTCAAACTTGTTCGCTCGAAAGGGTGGACACGGGCTCTAGGTCGCCTGAAGTGTGAACAAGCAATTCGTCCATTTTCTCAAAGGCCAACTGTGGCGCATCCTGATACAAGTAGCACGTTGAAGCCTGTCTTGGACGCATACGAAAGAGTGGCGGTTCGTTGACGATGCACGGGTCGAATGTGCTGGCGCAGCGGGCGGCAAAAGGGCAGCCGGCGTCTTCCTGGGCTTGGGCCGCCAGCGGGGACGGAGTCGGCTCTTCCGCCCACAGGCGATCCGGATCGGGCCAAGGTATCGATCCGACCAGCAGTTGCGTATAGGGATGTTTCGGTTCCTTCACAACAAGAGATACGTCTCCCGCTTCTGTGACAAAGCCCCGGTAGAGCACAAAGATATCATCGCAGATTTGATATGCGGTCGTGAGATCGTGGGTAATATAGATCAGCGAAATCCCATATTCGTCGCGCAATTGCCGAAGATTGGCCAGGACGCTTGATCGCAGCGATGCATCAATCATGGATACCGGCTCATCAGCGATGATGATCTTCGGGTTAAGCATCAATGCGCGTGCAACCATGACCCTCTGGCGCTGCCCGCCGCTCAATTGATGCGGATAGCGGCCCAGCGTCTCCTCCGGTCTCAAGCCAACCGCGGACAAAGCATTGACCATGATCTCTTGCATTTGTGCGTTGCTGCGCGCAAGGCCAAACTTCTTGATTGGCACTTCCAACATGTGGTCAATCTTGTACAAGGAATTGAATGACTCAAAGGGATCTTGAAAGATTGCCTGCACGTCCTGCCGAAACGTACGTCGTTCTGAGCCTCGCAGACGCTGGAGATCCTTGCCCATGTACAGCACTTCGCCCGTCGTCGGCGTCTCCATGCCCAGCAGAAGGCGTGCCATCGTACTCTTGCCGCTGCCACTTTCCCCGACGACGCCTGTGATAGACGGCTGCGCCGTATCGACCGTGAACGTGAAGTGCCTCAGGGCTACGGTTTCGGTGCGCTGTCCAACACCCCCGCCAAAGACCTTGGTGACGTTTCTTGCCTCCAGCAACGTTGTCATGCGGAGGCCTCCTCTGCGCGGGCGAACTTTGGTTCCTCATCATACAAGTGGCATGCAACCCATTGGTCAGATGAGACTTGGTCGAAGAGTGGTGGCGTATCAATACAGCGACTCATGGCGTGCTGGCAGCGCGGATGAAAAACACATCCTGTCGGTCGTTCCAGCGCGGACGGCGGCGCACCGGCCGCGATCCCCGACAAATCTTGTTTTTCATCCAGAGAAGGCAGACTGTCCATCAGCAATTGTGTATAGGGATGCTTGGGCTGATAAAAAATGGACCGCACGGGGCCTTCCTCTACCAGCTTTCCGGCATACATTACCCCGATGCGGCTGGCAAATTGGGCCATCAAGCCCATGTCATGCCCGATTAGGATGACGGCCGTGTGAAGTTCTTCTTGAACCTGCCGAAGAGTCTGCATGACCTGGCGCTGCACTACCACATCGAGCGCGCTGGTTGGTTCATCCGCAATAATCAGACTGGGGTACAGGCTCATCGCGAAAGCAATACAGACGCGTTGCTTCATGCCGCCGCTCAATTGATGAGGATACATGTCCGCAACAGCGGGCTCTAGGCCAACGCGCTGCAACAATTCGCCAAGGCGCTGGCGAGCCTCGTCTTTCGTCACCGAAATCCCATGGCTGCGTAGTCCATCCGCGAATTGCCTGCGGACGCGAATCACTGGATTCAGTGAATTCATGGCGCCCTGGGTGACCATCGCAACGCCGGCGAGTCGTTGTTGGCGCATCTGGTCATCCGAAAGCTGCAGAAGATTTGTTCCATCAAGGTAGATTTCGCCGGATTCGATGACGCCCGGAGGACGGATAAGGCGCATGATTGCCAGTGCAATCGTTGACTTGCCGGAGCCCGACTCACCGATCAAGCCAAAGCGCTCTCCCGCTTCGACATCGAACGTGACATCATCAACAGCCTTAACGGTTCCACGAGGCGTATGGAAGTAGACTCGCAAACCGTTGATGCTAAGTACAGAAGTCATGGGCAATGAAAGTTTGAAGTGAGAATCGGTGTGCACGACTCAAAACGTTCACGACAATGTGAACTACTGTTTCAAACCTGCACAAACAGCCCGGTTAAGTATCGATCAATTTATCGATCATGAGGATTACATACATAGTGTACACCAAAATCGGCTGTTTGACTACAGATTATACAGATTTAGTTCGCGGGATAGATAATTCCGGCTAGCTACTGCGTTTCGCAGGGGCATGTTTGGTTCATATAGGTCGGCAACAATGTCCTGTTCAACAATCATCCAACCCGCGTAACCACATGCCAAGAGCTCTTCGACGACCCGCGGTATATTGACGCATCCTGCTCCGAGTTGGGCAAAAATGCCCAACGCCCAGGCCTTGGCTGCGTCAATCTCTTCGTGGCGAACCCGGTCGAGGACTTCCGGACTTACGTCCTTCAAATGTACATACCAAATGCGTTCGGCAAACCTAGTCACAAATTCAGCCGCATCACCGCCGCCATAGACTATGTGACCGCTGTCAAAGCAAAGCCCCACCATCTGTGGATCGGTTATGAAGAGCATACGTTCGATCTCAGTTGGAGTTTCGACAGGCGAGCTCGCCTCGTGATGAAATGCAATGCGCATGCCGGGGAATCGCTCGACGGCTTCGCCGATATATGTCATGGACACGGCAACTCGCTCCCATTCTTTGTCCGACCAACTGTCAGTCCCATCAGGGGAAACCCTTCCAGCAATGGATTGGCGTTCTGGAGTGGCGTCCGCTGCAATCATCACATATGGGACCTGGAAGTGGGCCAGTAGCCTGCAGACTCCTTCCAAGTACGGTATGCGCTGTTGGACGAGATCTGGCTTATCCAGGGGAAAAGCAACGTAGGATGAGGCCAAGCGCAGGTGTCGGCTTTTCAATTCTTGCGCCAAGCGCGCTGGGTTTGTGGGATAATAGCCGTAAGGGCCGAGTTCCGTTCCCATGTACCCGGCCTGAGAAATTTCGTCCAGCACCTGCTGATATGACAGATTGTGGCCAGACCGGGGCTCTGCTTCGTAGACTCCCCAACTGACTGGTGCGTTGCCAAGCAGAATTTTCGGCATAACAAGCTCTATTCGATTGTTGTTCCGTCGGGGAATTTTAGTCGGAAGCGGAAAAGCGCATCCTCATCGTACCACATAGGAAAGTTCGTCCCCCATACGTTATTGTAGAGATTGAAGTGCATGCCGTTTTCCAGCGGTGGTGATTCATTTTCGAATTCGAGCAGCGAGGGCTCACCCGGTGCAACCAGTGGCGTATCAAGCGTTTCGATCGCAAATTGATGCTCTCCCGCCCGATAATGAACGCCTTTTCCTACGGCGTGAAGCCTACGATTGCCATTGCGTACAACGCCGAGCGGCGATATCGACTCATCCATCTTGTCCAACCTCCAGCCGGCCCTATCCTCCGCCTTAGGCTGAAACGAGAACCAGATTGCTTCGGGCAAACGGCTTGCCGGCTTGCCAAACCATTGCAGACGGATGTCGATGATCGGTTGTTGTCCGGGCAAGTCAAATCCAACCGTGAATAGCTCAGGGCAGCCATATTTGACAGTGCAGGTTGGTTCCATCATGACTTCCCATAGGAAGCGTTCGCCGTATTCATCTCGCCCGTAATATGACCTGACGCGTTTCGGCGACCACCATCCGCTCTGCGCGTTCGCCAAGTCGATACCCGGTTTTGAGTTGTCGAGAATTGCCCACTCCGGTCTGCTAGTAAGATATTGACCCAAATACCGGTCGTAGTCAGCTTGCGAAAATGTCTGATAGCGTACAAGGCCAAGCAGGTGATCTCTGGCGGCCCAAGATATGCCAGTACGCTTGTCCACTAGATGCGAGATGGCGCCAGACGATTCATCGAATCTGATGAAGAAGTATTCGGTTTCAATCTTCGAGATTGCATCAGGTAATTCTTCATAGCCGACCATCTCCGGCTTCGTAGGTGCATAGCCATTGAGACAGTCATTTGCCTCTGCATGCAGTTCCGAATCACCAAGGGCTTGAACAGCATTGCTCAAGTAACCCCTCTGTTCCGCCCATGAAGCCTCCATCTTGCGGAAATTCGGCAGGTGCCTTGCGCGTGTAAACTCAGTCTTTCCATAGTTCTCGTAGTCGGCAAGGTGCGTTTTCTCATCAAGCCCCCAAGTATGTTCAGGCACCATGATGAGTGAGCGGGAAAACTGGCGGAGCGCTGCGTCGTGAGGGGAGACCCTTCGATCTGCTAGCCACTGATTTCGCAAGCGACATAGATCTCGAAACTGACTCACTTTTTTCGGATCCGTACCTATGCCATGTATCCATGTATCACCGATCTCTTCTCTGATGACCGGTAGACTTGGCTTTGCTGGCAACAGTTCCGAGGCGTAAGCATCCAGCGTAGAAGCCAAAACGTGGGCATCAGGAAAGCTTCTGCGAACCTCAGCGAAACTCACAAAGACTTGTTCGACGGAATGGGGTCCGAAGTTATCGGAATCGCCTCGCTCATCCTTTGCATACGCAAAGGCTAGCGCCGCTGACGTGCCGGGTACAAACATTTCGGCGCCGTAGTTGTTGTGGTACATCACAATGATTTCGGCTCCGCTTTCATCTTGCCATACGAAAACCGGCGGCACGTCTGGTGCTGTAGCGGCAGAGTTCACCCCGATATGGAGAAACTGGATGCCGGCCTCAGCCAACAACGGCACGATCGCGCGCGTGTGACCAGGAACATCCGTCATCTTGGCAGCAATCGTCTGTTTCCCGAAGCGGCGGTCCAGTTCCTGAGAGAGACTCAAGCCGTAGCGAAAGAGCGAAGCATCCATCAGTTCGCTATGGGTCGTGAAGGGAAGCCCATGCCACGCAATATCGCCCGCCTCAATCGCAGTTTCCAGACGTCGTCTATCCTCTGCTGATGCCGTTTCAAGGTATTCGTAGATCAGCCATGATCCCGTCGTCCAAACATAGCGATCTCTATCGCTCCCTTGTCTGAGCGTTGCAGCCGTCGCAATCGCCTTTGGAATGAAGACGTCGAAGTAGGTGGCGACTACGTTGCGCGCAAAGTCGGTGAATCCAATGTCTAAGTGTGTCTTGAAGATTAGGTGGACCGTCTGAATTTCGTTCATCGTCATCGATTCGTGCTCCTAGGCATTGCTGTCCGGTGATGTCTGGCAGAAGTTCTCCATAGCCGAAGGCGTTGCCGGCCGCACCTGGGGGCAATCAGGCCAGAGTATCCGTACATAGACATTTCACTTCGACGCAATATTGTGGGCAACAGACGGTCGCGTGTCATATGGCCTGAGTACCTAGGGGACGCAGGCCCAACGGTTTACAGCAAGAGGCAATCCCCACCTCACGCCGCGCGCGGCAACTCCGGTCCTTCCTCGGCCGGTGTGGGCAAATCGAAGGGCGGCCGCGGCGCAAAGTCATCCGGGCGCAGGGGCGGCAGTCCCCAGGCCAGCCGCGCGCGATCGCATTGCTCGCTGGGCCTGCCCTGTTCCTGGGACACCTCGAGCTCGCGACAGGGAGTCGGCCGCCGGTCGTAGATGCTGCACGCGACGCAGCTGCCGATTTCGCCCTCCAAAGCAACACAGCGCACCGGCTGGCGTTTCGTTCCCTGCATCACCAACCGATGCGCATCCAAGGGGGCGGTCAGTTCCACCGGCACGCCGTCCGGTCCTTCCGCCTCGAACCAGTGGAACGCCACCCGATACTGTGCACAACATGCCCCACACATAAGACAGACATGCCCTACACTCATAGATTGTCAACGTCGCGTCACCGCGCCTCGATCACTCCAAATACAGCTGCACAAAACATTGGGTTTTCACAGGCCAGGTTTCTGTCGGAAACCTGGCCTGTATTCCCAAAGAGTTCTGTAACTTGAGTTCAATGCCCCTACTTAATCCTGGTAATCTCGCGACCAGAGATTTTCCATGGTTGAGACATTTTCAGGCGTCGCCACACGGCCGGCAACGAGACAGCCTTCTTCGGTACAGCCCGGATCCTCGCCGTTTAGAACGGCCGCAACGACTCGAACCAGTTCCTCAGAGTGGGAGAACGCATCGTACGTTGTAGCGACGTCGATGTATCCGCCTTCCATGGCAACCAGGCCCTGCGGATTGACGTCCTGTGCAGCGACCCAAACGTGGCCTTCTTCACCTGCAGGCGCCCAGCGACCGGCCGCTTCTAACGCCGCCTGCACGGCGTTGAATGCAAAATCACTGGCGACGAAGAGGCAGTTGGCGTCCGGATTCGCCTGCAGTGCATTGGCCGTACCGGAGCGGAACAGGTCGGGGTTCCATTCAGTAGGCACCTGAACGACGGTTTCAAACTGGTCGGTTTGCGCATCGACATCGTTCCAGCCGGCGGATCGATTCACGGCGTTGATGTCCGTCAACTGCCCCTGCAGTTCGATGCATTTGCCCTGCACGCCCGCCGCTTCCAGAATCTTGGCAAATTCCTCAGCAGTCGAAACCGCCTGGTTGTAGCTGTCTGCACCGACATGGGCCGTGGGCTGATCGGTTGAGGAAGCCCGGTCGAACGTCACGATCGGGATGCCCGCTTCATTGGCGGCGCGGATCGATGCACCGATGGCGGCTGCATCTTCCGGTCGAGTGACGATGATATCGACACCCTGGTTAATTAGATCCTCGATATTGGACGCCAGACGCGCGGGATCACCGTCAGCTACGTTGACGATCCAGTTGAAGTCCATCCCGTCCGCGGCATATCCCTCGCTGACGGCGATCATATAGTCTTCCCAAGCCTGGACCAAGGACTGGTTCTTGACATTCCAGGCCAACCCCACGTCTACGGTGGTCATATCCTCCCCACCGGCGGCTTCTTCTCCGGTCGGCGCGGCCGGCGCCACCGCCGTACAGGCACTCAAGAACAGTACGGCAACCAACAACAATACTACGGAAATACGCATCGCTGGACCTCCTTGAATTGAATGATGTGAACGAGCAAGACGACTAACCGGTGGTTGACGGAGATATATCATCGCTGGTCACCTTGACCTGTGTACGAACCCTGGATTTCAGCGAATCGGCATACATTGCGATGAAGATGATGCCGCCGTTCACAAACCTATAGGAGTACGGGTCCGCTCCCAAGTGATTCAAACCATTGCGAATGATTTCCAGGGTTAGCACGCCCAGGAGGACGCCGGGCAGGATCGAGCCTGTGCCGCCAAATAGACTGATGCCCCCAATGACGACGACGGCGACCGCCGTGAACTCCAGCCCGAAGCCCAAGTATGACGACACCGCGCCGACCTGCATCATGCCCAACGTGCCGCCGATGCTGGCCAGCAAACCGGACAAGACAAACGACGCAAATGTAACCAACGGGACGCGTACGCCCAGCCGACTGGCCACATCTTCGCCATTGCCGATCGCCATGATCTGGCGGCCAAATGGGGTACGCGTATGCACAATGTGAATGATAATCATGATGCTCAAGCCGATGAGGATATCCACAAACAGCGGGCCGATGCTGGCGTTGCCCAACCGGCGGATGGTCTCCGGCAAGCTGTATGAACGGGAACTCGTCAGCTGCAAGGCGAGACCACGAAATGCAATCATGGTGCCGAGTGTCGTAATCAAGGGGTTGACCCGCAGCACAACCACGATGAACCCGTTGATGGCCCCCAGAATGATGCCCACGAGTAGAATGACGGGCAGCGCAATCAGGGGCGATACATCCCCGCGGATCATCATGAGCGTGCCAACGGACGCCGACAAAAAGGCAATCGAGCCCACGGAAATGTCCAACTTGCCCGACATGACGACCAGCGCCAGCCCGGATGCAATCACCATGAGCGGCGCAGCGGCGTGAAGGATGCTCATGATGTTGCTGACGCTGAGGAAATTGAGTGCAGCCAGCGTATAGAAAATGATGACGGCGATCAGAACAATCACAAAGCCATAGGACAGCAGGTA
>CAYZLP010000012.1:14692-18814 GCA_964478635.1 uncultured Caldilineaceae bacterium | reverse complement strand
TCGGCCGCCTGGGGCACGTGGCTCTGCACGCCGGTGACGATGTCGGCGCCCGCGTCGCGCAGCTCACGAAATTCGACGACCTGTTGGCCCGTGGGAAAGGGGTTGTAGGTCTCCACGTACTGGAGCTCCACGGCGACGATATCGACCTGGCCGGCTAACTCGGTCACCAGGTCCAAGATTTCTTGCTTACGATCGTAATAGTAACATGCGCCCGGCAAATCGTCCGTCGCCCAGGCGGTGGAAGGGCCGAAGGCCAGGGCCGCCACGAAGGCAAAGGTGTTGCCGTTGTGCTCCCACAGGAGGGGCTCGCACGCTTCGGTCACGTTGAGTCCACTGCCGTAGATGGGAACCTCATTCTCCCGATACCAGCCAATCGAGCGGCGCGCGCCCTCGTAGCCGAAGTCATTGACGTGGTTGCCGCTCAACCCCACGATGTCCGTGCCGATGGCCTCCAGCGCGGCCCAGTAGTTGGTGTGGCTGCAAAGGGTGAGGTTGTTGACCGTGTTCCGCACCACGCAGTCGTCCAGGAAGGGCACTTCGTTGCTGACGTGGGTGATGTCGGCTGCGGCCAGGGTGTCCGAGATCACCATGGAGGGGAAAAGGTAGCCGTTGCGCTCCATGGCCGCAGCCGTGCCCCGGGACATGGCCGTGACGCCGGTCATGATGAGCGTCGTCACCTGATAGGGATCTCGGTTGTCGATGACGGGTGAAATGGACGAGACGATGGGGCGCAGATATTGAACCAGGAGCGGTGCGGCCTCCCCCCGGACATGGAGCGCCACGGCCAGGGGATAGGCCGCGGTGTCCAGGCGATTGTCCAGGACATTTTGCCCGTCAATCGCCAGCACCTTGAAGGTCGGATCGAGCTGGTCGAAGGGCAGCAGGCCCAGCGCGCCCGGCGTTTCGGCCAGCCGGGTGCGCATCTCTCCCGGCGACACCACGGGAATCTCCACCGCGCGCGCGCCCAGCACCGTGGGCAGGAAGACTGCGCCTTCGGGCGTCACGAGGAGAGGATCGGCACTTGCACCCGTCCAGCGCGCCGTGATCTCTTCGAGCGAGATGTCGTCCTGCACGGTGGCAAAAGGAACCACCGGCGCAAAGGTGCGGGTCAACAGGCTGTGGCGCGCGTCGCGCGGGTGGGCCATGTCGATGACGTTCCCGGCTTCGGCCGGGGAGTCGACGACGCGCATGGGTTGGGGACCGTTCAGGGCTTCGATTTCGCTGGCCTGGGCCAGGATGGCCCGGACCGGCGCGGCATACCGCGCGGCCACGGCAGGCGCCACCGCAACGGTTACCGGACCATCCAGCGGAATCGGCGTGGGCGTCACGAGTGGCGTAGGGGAAGGTCGCACAGTCGGCGTCGCCGTGGCGAAGTAGGCGACGGGCGGGATGGGCGCATCTGCAGGCCGGGTCGGTGTGGGCGTCGGCACGGCCGGTATGGCTGTGCAACCGCCGAGCAGGAGAAGCAGCGCGATGAAGAGAAGCAGCGGATAATATTGGGGCCGCAATCGCAAAGTCTTGGGTTCGCGCATAGGATTCAAGCGCAGCATCCTGTCGATGATGGATGGGAGAATAAAAGGCCGGCTGGCACGAAATCCGCGCTTGAACTGTCGGACTTCCTGTTGCGTCGCGGCTTTCTGTTGAGTTCGAGTATAGCAGAGGCGATCGCACGCGCCAAAGCACGCGGCGGAAAAGGAGAATGGGATCGAGCTGGCCGCGATGCGCGATACGGGTTGCGCCCGTGACAGTCACCGGGTCGTCGAATCGGGGATGACCGGACAGCCTATCCCGCTGACTGTCACGGGCGGCCCCAATCATCACTCGGCCGCGGCCAGTGCCTGGACCTGGACGGTAATGTCCAGGTGGTCTTGGACGACCACGAAGTTCAGCATACGGGGGGGTGCAAAGCCATAATCGGGCATGAGAATGCGGGTCGTGGCGGTGGCGCTAATCACGTCGTCCGCGAGAATTGCCTGCACGTCGAAGACGGCCGGAATGGTGACGTCACGAATCGTCATGTCGCCGGCCATCTGAAAGGCTGCCGTATCCCCCGGCGCATAGTCTTGCGGAAAATCCGTGATGTTTTGTGGCACGAAGGTGGCCAGCGGATAATTCTCCGAATCCAGGTAGTTGTCTCGGATTTGCCGGTCGCGCCGGGGGTCGTCACTGGTGAGGCGGAAGAGATTCACTATCAAAGCCTCCGGCTCGATGGTCAGCCCCGAATCGGTCAGCGCAACGTTGATGACGCCGGTGATGGCATTGGTTTGACCGATGGGCAGGGTGAAGGGCGCGTGGGTATTGATGGCCCGGCCGAAAAATTCTTCATAGGCCCGATACGTGGCTGTTGATGCCGCGGGGTCGATGACGAAGCTACGAAGATTGGCATCGATCTCCGCCGGCGCAGCGCCGGTCGCTGTCGCCGGGATGTCCGCGGCCGGCAGAGACGACGTGCCCTCTTCCAGGGTGATAGGCGCACACGCCGTGATGACGGCCAGCAGGGCCAGGGTAATCAGAACTCGAAACAGATTCGCGGTCATGCTCGATCTCCAGCATCTAAACGGAGCGGTGTATGACACGATTGCTGCCTGTAGGAGTGACAGTCACTGGCATTACGAATTGGGGCTGACCGGATTCGCTTGCGCCAGTGACTGTCACTCCTGCTGAACTACCGCTCTCCTACAAAGTTGCGGTTCGCTCCAGCTCGCCACAGTGTCGGCGCCGGCCTGGCCGACGTCGATCATTCGGGCCACAGTGTATGCCAAGGATAGGCGGCCGGCAGTATGGGGGCGTCCGATCTGTCGACGAACTGTGGTTTTCGGTCTGTTCGACAGTTGGCGCACTATGGGTTCCTGCACCCAGGGCGGCCCTGACCTGACGGTCAATGGGAAGACCAGAAGGCCCGCCGGCAATGCACCGGCGGGCCTTCTGGATCACGATTTATGGTGGAGACCACCGCGATTCACATTAGCAGACGCGAAGACGCTGCCCAACATAGATATAGCTTGGATTGTGGATGCCGTTGATGCTGGCCAGATAGTGGGTGGAAACGCCGTGCCACTTGGCGATTTCGCTCAGCGTATCGCCGCGCTGTACCACGTAATAGCAGCCATATGAGGGCTTGTGGTGGCTAACCGGCTTCTGATAGCCGTGGGAATAGCCATAGCCCGATGAGTAGATGTTGGGAATGCAGATCTTCTGGCCGACGCGGATGTAGCTCGCATTGCCGATACCGTTGGCTGCCGCCAGCGACGACGTGGTGGTGCCGTAGTAGCGGGCGATTTCCGAAAGCGTTTCGCCGTAGCGGACATAGTGAACCCGACTACAGCCAGTCTGATATTTCGGCTGAACCTGCGGAATGTAGAGGCGCTGCCCCACGTAGATGGTATTGCCCCACAGGTGATTCGCCTTCTTGATCGCATCGATCGTCACGCCGTAGTGCCGGGCGATATGGGAAAGGGTTTCCCCATGCCGAACGATGTGATAGTAGCCGCTGGCGCTGGGCGCTTCGACGGGCGCAGCCGCCGGAGCCGCTGAAGCCGCAGCCGGCATCAGGGTTACAGCCAACACCAGGGCCAGAGCAAGCGCTACGCCGCTAAAGCGTAGATAGCGTTGCAAAGTGCGTGTGTGATTCATCTTTGTACCCCCCAGTAACAATCTGAATCAATGGATGAAAGAAACGGTATCCGAGAGCGGTGGTTGGCGCCAGTAAATCCCGGCGGACATGAATCGGCAGTTTCTACCAGTGGCAGAGGCGTCGAATTTCCGTCTTGGCACTGGTGCTGAGCACTGTCGAAGCACTGGTGCTGAGCACTGTCGAAGCATCTGCACCGCAATGTACCAGGCGCGACACGCAACCCACGGATGAGACATCTTCCATATCGTTTTCCTCGGCACCTCCTGCTTGCTACGATGAACATTCTTCCGACGACGTGTGTATGTGAATGGAAGCAATTGGCAAAAATCGGCAACATGGAAAGGCCGACTTTGGGTCGACAAGATTATCCACGGTCAATCACCGGTAGCGCGCGGTGATTCATTTAAGGATGACGCATTCAGGAGTAAAGAGTGACGCTTACTTTTCCATTGTACCCGATTTTCATGCGAAATGGAACCATCAAATTT
>CAYZLP010000012.1:0-14592 GCA_964478635.1 uncultured Caldilineaceae bacterium | reverse complement strand
GACGCTTACTTTTCCATTGTACCCGATTTTCATGCGAAATGGAACCATCAAATTTGACAACGGCAGGTTGCGCGTCTACTTTTCTCTCAGCAAATGGTCTATTCCCGGTTCGGTTGACCCGCCGTGTCCCGGAAAAAAGTTGAAAAAAGGCGCTGCGTATGTCGTGGACTGAGCCTGCAACAGATACGTCGACAATGCTGGATATCTGGCAGATTCCACTCGTTCTGCCTTCTGCGGTCGATCTGGCCGAACTGCGTTCGCTTCTGGACAGGGATGAGCGCGGGCAGTCTGAACGCTTTCGTTTCGATCGCGACCGGCGGCGCTATCTGGTCAGTCACGCCGCGGTGCGGCATATTCTGGCCCGGTACCTGGTCGCGGGGCCGGCCGATTTGCGCTTCGTTCGGGAAGCCCAGGGCAAGCCTATCCTCGATCCCGACCACCACCCCGAGGGCCTTCACTTCAACCTTACCCACGGCGGCGAACTCGCGCTGCTGGCCGTGTCGGGCGCGGGACCCGTTGGCGTCGACGTGGAGCCTGTGCGCCATCTCGATGATGCGCTCTCCGTGGCCCGCCACTTTTTTGCAGCTGACGAAGTTGCAGCCTTGCGCAGCGTCCACGGAACGCCGGCCGAGGATGAGAGCTTTTTCCGCTGCTGGACGCGCAAGGAGGCGTTCATCAAAGCAATCGGCCAGGGGCTGAGTTTTCCGCTGGATGCCTTTACGGTCTCGTTTCTGCCCGAGGAACCGGTACGACTTCGGGTAATGTCCCGTCGTCCCGCCGCCAAGCCCGCGCTCCAGATTGGCTCCTTTGTCCCTCGACCCGGGTACCAGGCCGCCTTTGTGGCGCCGGAGGGCGTGGAGGTCGTCACCCTCTGGCAGGTCGCGGACCTGACCGCGAGCGACCTGACCCCGTTGCCGATCCCCGCCACTGCCGGTATAATCCAGCGTGCAACTATCGACTTCAGCTAAACTTCCGATCGATCATGACCATAGACCACGCACTTGCCGGGCGACTGAGGGCGCATCTGGCGGCCGTCTACGACGCGCCAATCCCCGATCAATTGACCGAGAACCTACTGGCGCGCATTGCCGATTTCAACAGTAAGCACGGCCGTCGGCGACCTCAGCGGGAGCCGGCCACCCGTTTCGATGAGCGGGATGCGCTGTTGATTACTTATGGCGACCAGATCCATGAGGCGGGTCAGGTTCCCCTGCAGACCCTGCACGCGGCCCTGCGGTCACTGGTGGGCGACGCGATCGGTGGCGTCCATATCCTGCCCTTCTACCCCTATACGTCAGATGACGGCTTTTCAGTCGTCGACTATACTGCCGTCGATCCGGCTCTGGGTGACTGGGAAGACATCCGGGCCATGGGCGCTGATTATCGTCTCATGTTCGACGCCGTCATCAACCACATCTCTCAAGCCAGCGATTGGTTTGCTGCCTTCAAACGGGACGAAGCGCCGTACCGGGACTATTTCATTACCATGGATGTCGCAACCGATCTGTCGGCCGTGGTTCGCCCTCGCGCGCTGCCGCTGCTGACCGAGATTGAGACCGCGGCCGGCCCCCGCCGCGTGTGGACTACATTCAGCGAAGACCAGATCGACCTCAACTATGCTTCACCGGAACTGCTGCTGGAGATTATCGACGTCCTGCTCTACTACGTGGCCCAAGACGCCCAGTATATCCGCCTAGATGCCATCGGCTTCATGTGGAAGGAGGTGGGCACCGGGTGCATTCACCTGCCCCAGACCCACGAATTGATCCGGCTCATGCGCGCGGTGCTCGACGCCACCGCGCCCGAGGTGGTGCTAGTGACCGAGACCAACGTGCCCCACGCCGAAAACATCAGCTATTTCGGCGACGGCTGGAACGAAGCGCAGATGGTCTACAATTTCACGCTGCCGCCGTTGACGCTGCACGCGTTTTGCACCGGCGACGCAAGCCATCTGACCCGCTGGGCGAAGACGCTACGCGCGCCGTCGCCGGCCACGACTTACTTCAACTTCATGGCCTCACACGATGGGATCGGCCTGCGTCCGCTGGAGGGGATTCTACCGTCGGCAGCGGTGACCATGATGGCGGAGCGGGTGCAGGCCCACGGCGGACTGGTCTCCTATCGGGCCAACAGCGACGGGACCCAGAGCCCGTATGAACTCAACATTGTTTACTACGATGCGCTCAACGATCCCCATGCCGGTGAAAGCCAGGCACTGCAGGTCGACCGCTTCCTGGCCAGTCAGGCCATTCTGCTGAGCCTGGCCGGCGTGCCCGGCATTTATGTACACAGTCTCTTCGGCAGCCGCAACTGGCATGAGGGCGTTGCCCAGACCGGACGCAACCGCACCATCAACCGGCGCAAGTTCGAGCGCGGCGCACTTGAGGCCGAACTGGCCGATCCGGCGAGCGTGGCGCACCAGGTCTTCACGCGTTACCGTCGACTATTGCGCATCCGCCGTAGCGAACCGGCCTTCCATCCGAACGGCGAACAGCGCGTGCTGGACCTGCATCCGGCGGTTTTTGGATTCGTCCGACGGGCGCCCGATGGATCGAGCCAGATACTCTGCCTGCACAACGTATCGGCTAGCGAGCAAACCCTTGAACTTGATTTGGCCCGCTGCGATTTGCGCAGTGACCTGCCACTGCGCGACCTGAGCCGGGGCAAGGAGGTTGAGGCGTACGTCGATGGCAGTCTGACGCTTCCGGCCTACGGCGTGTTGTGGCTGTGGCAGCCAGATGGCTAGACGACAACAGGGGCTAGCTGCCAGCCCCTGTTGTCAACTACATAATTGATTCCCGCAATTTACTGCCGCGGTCATCCCCTATGGGATGATCAGATGTTGCCCCACATAGATCACACATGGATCAGGCAGACGATTGACCGAGCAGATCGCCTCAGCCGTGACGCCATACTGTTCGGCAATTTTCTGCACCGAATCCCCCGGCCGCACGATATGGATCGCCTGGGCACCGGGCGGCGGATCCGGAGGGTCGATCGGATCGGCGGGGTTCAGCGGGTGGCAGACAGGTGGGTCAGCCGGCAGGTCGCACAGATCCTCGGGCGCCTCTACTGCGAAGGTGTTGACGAACAGATCCAGGGATTCGCCAGGGTTGAACCAGAACTTGACCCGGTTGCCGGTTTCGTCCAGCCAGGAACTGGTGAGCA
The DNA here is from genome assembly GCA_964478635.1 of uncultured Caldilineaceae bacterium. Taxonomy (GTDB): domain Bacteria; phylum Chloroflexota; class Anaerolineae; order Caldilineales; family Caldilineaceae; genus JAGRCP01. The sequence goes on along the minus strand of CAYZLP010000012.1, from coordinate 11,424 downwards.
GGTACAGTTCACCCTCCGGCAGGCCAAAAGCGGTGTAATGGTCAGGTCGCGTATGGAATGCATGATTCGTCCAAGTGCAGGACTGTGACACATTCACCCGTAGTTTGGTACAAACTGAATCGGCAAAGGCTTGGGCATCTGCCACTTGGAGCACCCAACCAGGATCGGTGATATCAGCGGGATCGGAAACAACGTAGCCTGGTTGCGGAAAGGCCATGGACCCTTGTAGGTAGGCCATGTTTACCGCGGAACCAATGGCTTCGACGTCGATTTCATCCTGTGCTTCGGTCATAGCAAGCTGGAGAATCATGGATTCTCTTGCTGCGGTCGCTGCTGCGAAGCCATCCGGGTTGCCCACGTTCGGATTGCCGTCCGTTGCTAGATTCAAGACCTGTTTTGCATCAGATGTGAAGTTTACGCTGTTGACCATCTCGGTCGCGATCATGTTGATCGCGTCTGCCATGTTGGTGTTGCTATTTAGGAATCCAGCGTTCCTTATTGCATCAGCAACGGTTACCACACTTCCGGCATCGACTACCGTTGGCGGTACGATTAGCTCCGCATCGCTGCTGAAGCTGGCAACGGTCAGCTCGACCCGTCCGTCTTGAGGTAAGCAGTCTGCATCAGCTACGGCACTTGCCACACCGTCTACAATGGTCTGCCAGTTGGCTGCCCCGATACTGCCGGAAGAATCCAATGCCATTCCCAGCTGGATGAGCGGTCGCTGTCCGCTGTCCGTGACGGCGCAGACTTCTTTTAGTTCACCGAAGAATTCTGGCTCAACGGCTTCTTCAAGGATCGTTATCTCCAACGGCGGGCGGAGAATCAACTCACCGATCTTGTCATGGTCGTCGCGGTGATCGGGTAGAATGTCTTCAGCGATCGTATGCTCGGAGTTGAAGGGTGGCATGACCGAGATTGTTCTCCCAACCTCGTAGCCCTCCAACTTCTGCGAATCCTGACGATTGACGAAGTTCTCCTTGGGCACCGGTGTGCGGATCGAAATGTACTTGAAGCCAAAAATCGGCATCTGATTCGCATCATAGTCAATGACCGGCGTATAGACTGCAACGACGTTGTATTCATGTCCGTCGACGAAGAAACGCTTTAGATACCATGGATCGCCCGGCATCAGATCGTGTTGGCCGTTGCCGTTGTCGATAGCCGAATGGGTCGCACCCAGCGCTCGCCCGATGGTCACGTTCACGACATCGGAGCGGCTATTTACGTCGTTGACGTAGACGAACCAAGCACCGTCAACCTCGCCCAAATTATCTGTGCCGGCCGGCAGCATCTTCACGTTGACCTTGTTGCGGCCGACGATTGCCATGGTCCCGGCAGAATACGTTTGGGCGCCATCTAGTCGGTGAGGTACGATTGCAAAATCACCGCCTGACTGGGTATCCAAACCGCCCCCCGTGTTCCATATTTGGAGTTGGGCCGTTTGCGCAGGTGTGACGCTAAGCAGTTCCACCATATGATCCAGGAAAATCGCTGTTGGTGAGTCTGGCGTCAAGGTCAAGTTTTCGACTGCGAAGACGATGAGCTCATCGCCGTTCATATTGGGCGTACTATCGAATTCATCCAGGACGCCGTCACCATCAAAGTCCGCCGATATGCCGGTTGACCGGGCGAGCGTCTGTTCACTGTGTACGCGAACCACATCGTCGTTCGCTCCGTCAAAGTCAGCATCAAAGGTCGTCAGACCGAATCCGAAAGGCGCTTCGAGTTCTTCCATCGTTGCGCCGATCGGGAAAGCCAGTATGCCGTCACCAGCAGCCGCCCAAGTGGGCTGGTCGTAGGTGTCTAGGAACATGTAGGTGAACTCCTGCATGACGGCGGGAAAAGCGTAGAATTCCTGATAGGCAGTGCTGCGTGTGCCTCTCAACACTTTGTTCAGGTGTTCCGGTTCATACCATTGGCGGAACCAGACTTTTTCCAGCGCATCATGACCAGCAATCGAAATGCGCGGGTATAGTATGCTCTGGAGCATCTCTCCCTTGCTCTGAAATTCGCTCATGAAGGCTGGATTGAACGTAACAGAGTCTTTCACGGGCGCTTCTTGATCTTGCGGATCAAACGGCGCGAATGGATTGGTGTACGGAAGAGCCTCTACAGGCGCATTGGGTAGAAGGGGATCGGTCGCCTTGATGTTGCCCGGGCCAAAGCTGTCTTCGCCGAAGACGCGGAGCCAGTCCGGCCATTTGTATTTGGCGTCGCTTTCGGCCGGGTCAAACCAAAATTGAACCCGCGCACCCATCAACTCTTGGTCGACAATCGCCTGCGGTGCAAAGAATGCCGAAGTCAGCAGGTATAGATCTTCTTGCGTCGCAACATCTGGCAATAGAAACTCGGTGAACTGGTATGGAGTCGTTTGCCACTTATGAGCCCTCCACGTCTCACGATAGCTATCACCGCTTTCTTCCTCGGTATATATTTCTAGCAGTTGGCCCATGTACTGAGGATTGATGTCTTCGCGAGTATAGGAGAAACGCATCTCGTTTGCATTACCATAGCAAATCTCCGGTTCCAAGGGGCATTCGCCGTGATACGGCAACTCGTCGGGATTCTGCAGTATAGGCGGCATGGGTCCCATGAGATCGCCTATGATGCGGCCACTCTGTTCTCGCTGAACATCTTTGATCACATAGTGTTCATGGTTGAAGGGTGGCATTACTGAAAGCCAATCCTCAGAGGAATACCCCTGAAGATGGATCGAATGCTGCTTGATTGTTATATCCTCTTTGGGTACCGGAGTCCGGATGGTTATGTAACGGAAGAAGGACTGTCCGCTTGTTCCGACCCCCACCACATTATATTCATGTCCATCTACGTAAAAGCGCTTCAATGACGCTCGAGGCTCGCCGCCTTGTACTGCTGCATCGGCTGCTCCGAGCGCGCGGCCGATGCGAAGCCGAGCATGACCGGTTGCACTATCGACATCGTCGAGATGGACGAAGAAGGGTCCCGGGATTTCGCCGGGCTGAGGACTGGAAAGCGAGACGCCCGGCATACGCGTCCGGTAGGTCCATACATCGCCAACCGCCATGCTCTGAGATCCCATATCGACCGGCAGCCTGTCACCGGTGTAGAAGATCCGCATGGTTGCACCGCTATCAGTAACGTTCTCCACGACCAGCGCATGATCAAGAAATTGGATCGCCCCATTTATTACAACCTCTTTGGGAGCGAGGCTCAGGACAACGATTTCATCGCCCGTCAGCGCAATCCCATTCGGATCGAGCGGATCGGCCGTACCATTTTGGTTGAAGTCCATAGTGACGCCCAATTCCGTTCCGATCGTGGCCTCACTGTGTATCTGCACGATGTCCGGCGTACAGTCAAAATCTGCATCGAACGTCGTCAAGCCATATCCATAGGGAGCATCCATACTGGCGGACCGCAGGCCCACCGGAAAGACGAACTGGGTGCGGCCGGCCGGCCCGGCCGTGGGCGCCGGTTCATTGGCAAGGAAATCCGCCTCCATCAGCATGTAGGTGAATTCTTCCATGATGGCTGGATAGAACACCCCGTCCTTGTCGCCGTGCGACGGTTCATACCAGAAACGGAACCAGACTTTTTCCGAAATGTTCAGGCCATCCGCATAAAGCTGGTCATAGAGACCACGGCGTTGGTTTTCGTCCAGGGTCTCGTGTTCATACATCCATGCTGGATTCCATGTCACGAAATCTTTGCGTGGCGTCTCAGCCCCGACTGGGCTAAAGATCGACGTCTCATCCGTATAGGGAGGATCTTCCGGTAGGGCATCGGTGACGCTGTCCACTAATGATACTGCACCCGCCCCTTCAGTCCGGCCGTCGTACCCATGAACGCGCAGAGTCGGCCTTGCTTGCTCCTGTGCATACCCGGGTGTCGGCGTGATCGCGGGAACGGCGATTACCAAAATCAGGATTAGCATTAAGAGCGTTCTTGTTTGTCGGCCCTGATGTAACATTGCACACCTCCTCGTGTACTGCCAGGACACTTCGCATAACATCGCTCGAGTATGTATGCTTTAGCTTGTTGTTTCTCCCCCCTTTCCCCTGCGTACCTTGTTCGATTCTGTTTGAGAAACGAATTCCTCCATGCTTGAGCCTCGGATTCGCCAACTGCGACCGGCCTTGAATGCTTTTAGCTGGCCGGAAGCACACCAGCGCCAGACCGTAGCCCGGCTGACGCGCAAGTAATCCGCTACTTCTTGTGCAGTGAGGATTTCGTCCATCTCCTCCCCCTGTTGTGCTCAGTTGTTGGGCTAGCAGTAACGCACCTGAGCCATCGGTCACCTCAATAAACCAACGTAGACGCGCACAGCCAATCATACCTACCGAGAACGCGCACTTCAAGGGAATCTGTGCCAGAAAAGTGCCAGATTAGGTGCTCCGCCGCCGTGTAGCATTTAACAATTCCGGTATGCATTGAGCAGAGCGCTTGATGATTTTCTCGCCAAATGCGTGCCAAGAGCGTTGGGGACTTGTAAAAGATGCGCATCCTCCGCCGCAAAAAATGCCCGGCCTTTTACGAACGTACCGAGAAAAGCATTTAGCAGTAGCAGGATGTTAGGAGATATTCGGCTAGGGCACGGATCGCAGTTTTCAGCTCGCGATAATATTGCCGCCGACTTAGATCAAGTTGTGCGGCAATATCGTCGGCGTGGCGACCTTCGATGTAGGTAAGATGTAGAATCTCGAAGTAGAAATGGTGGTTCAAATCGGCTGTATCCTGGGCTGGTCGCAACATGCGAATTCCGCCGCGGAGCATGGATTGGAGTTCCTGGGCGGATGAGGAATTCCCTGTGAGGTGATATACAATCTGAGCAAGATCGCTTGTGATCAAGAGCGCGGGGTTGTGGAGTTGCCGTAACGCACGTCGAGTGGCAACTTCGAGTTCGTCTGCGGCTGCGGCCAATGCTTCTGCATTTGCGTCCATCCCTTCAATGAGGGCAAGCTCCGCTTCAAGTGCTGCAAGTCGGTACTCCAGCAGGTCGATGCGCTTCGCAAGCGCGTCTAAAAAAGCAGCCAGTTCTTCGCTTGAGCTGCACGTGCGAGTTTTCGTCCGTGAGGGATAGTGGCCGTCCATGGATTCCCTAAATACACGCAATAGAGCCGAACGAAAAGAAATGTGTTGGACTGCATGGACTGTGCTCGAACGCTATCTGTGCATACTGTCGTGATTCCCGATCCGGCCCGTCAACTCGGTCGCTATAGGGGAATACAGAAAGGGCAATTTAGAGGTGAGGAGGAAGGTGAAACGTTACGTCAAGTATAGCACGTTTTTTCGCGGGTGTAAACAGGCATATGCCTATGCGAACGTCTCAGGAATGGTGGGGAAGATGCAACGAACAGACTTCTCCCTCGAGAAAGCGGTTGTTGCTTTTGCTGCCAACAGCTGCGCCAGCGTGTCTTGGTTCTGGATGCCAGCCAACCAGGATAGCTTGTACGGCCGGGGCGTTTGCAGGTTGCAGGCCCGCTGATACCGACCGTATATTTTCATCGGTTGCACATAGAAAGGTAAGTCTGCTGCAAAGCTTTCAGGAAGACTAGATTTATGTTATCTTGGAATGGCCAATCGGCTCGCTGACAACTGCGATGCTTTGGGCTTTTGCCCGTTGCGCTGGCGATCAATCAACGGTAGGTTGGCGAGGTCAATGGTTTGGGCCATTGCCAGACGTAGGGAAAGTTCACATGTCCGCCGTCAGATAATATATGCGTGGAACGCCCAAGTCCTACCTGCTCGTCATCATTCAGTTTGCCTGCCTTTTCGGCCTTGCCTTTACGGGCCCTGTCATCGCGCGCAATCCGGTCTGGCTTGTCGTGGAGATATTGGGCCTGGCCGTGGGCGTCTGGGCTATCGTAGCCATGCGTTTCTTTAACTTCAACGTGACACCCGACGTGAAGATCGATGGCTTCATGGTCGAGCAGGGACCCTATCGCTGGATCCGTCATCCCATGTATGCCTCGCTGCTGATCATCGGCGTCGCACTGGTTGCCGACACGTTTTCCTGGCTGCGGCTCGCCATCTTGGTCGTGCTGGCGGTCGATCTCGTGGTCAAGCTGACCTACGAAGAATCACTGCTTCAGCAGCACTATCCCGCCTACGCCGACTACATGAAGCGCACGAAACGCCTCATTCCAGGACTCTATTGAATGAATAATCGAAAATCTTTAATGGCTAATTGTTAAAGAATCTCGCCGTAGACGACCATTAATAATTCTCAATTATCTATTTCCCATTAATTATTTAATTGTCTAATGATCCATCCAGCTCTCGCCCTCCTCCCAATCGCCCTCTCCGCCATGCTCCACATCCGCGCCGAGTACCGCGGCCCGCGCTGGCAGGTCTATCTCTTCAAGCCCCTGACCACATCGCTGATCATTCTGTTCGCGCTTGCGCTGCCGCCGTCATCGCCCGCGCCCTACAAAGCATTGATCGTGCTCGGCTTGCTCTTCTCGCTGGGCGGGGACGTCTTTCTGATGCTGCCCTCGGATCGCTTCATCTTTGGCCTGTTGAGTTTCCTCGTGGCCCATCTCTTCTACATCGCTGCCTTCACGCGTGGGGTGGGCTTCGGCCTAACCTGGTGGGCGCTCCTACTCTACGTGGTGTACGGCGCGGCCATGCTGGCACTGCTTTGGCCCCAACTCGGCGCCATGCGCCTGCCCGTCCTTATCTACATGGCCGTCATTCTCATCATGGGCTGGCAGGCCCTGGAGCGCCGGCACGCGCTGGGCACGCCTGCGTCCCTGGCTGCCGCGGTCGGCGCCGCCCTCTTCGTTATTTCCGACTCGGCCCTGGCCCTGGATCGCTTCCGTCGTCCCTTCCCCGCCGCCCGGGCCGTCGTCCTCACCACCTACTTCGCTGCCCAATGGTTGATCGCATGGTCGGTGGGGAGTGGGTTGTAGGGGAGTTGGGAGTTCAAAAGATTGCCCAACTCCACCCCACACCCCTACTCCCCCTCCACAATCGGCAGCCACACCGTGCTCGGCCAGTCGTTGTCGAGGATGTCGATGGCAATGACCGGCATGGGGAAGCCTTCATAGTTGGGATCGTCGCTGGTGACCCGGTGGGTGATGGCGCCTGAATGGGTTTCACCGGGTCCGGTTTCATTGACGCCGTCGTTGACCGCCCGCACGGTGATCGTCTGGGGCGTCTTCCAATTCTCTGCATCGAAGAAGAGGGTCAGGGCGTCCGCCTGCGCTTGAGCGTCGCCCGTGATCTGAACGGTGACCAGGGCTGTCGGCGCCGAGCGCAGGTTGATGGTGTAGCTGTCCGTGCGCCCGTTCTCCGATACGAGCAGGCGCGTCCGGCTGACGTCCATGCCGGCGGTATCGTTGTCTTCGATGACGACGTCGATGGGCGAAACGGGCGCGGCGTTGTAACGGCCGTCATTGCTGCGTGCGTCATGTAAGACGGTAATTGTATGAAGGCCCTCGTCGACGGCGTCATCAATGGCCGTGACCGTCACCTGCTGGGGCTCGCGCCAATTGTTGGCGTCGAAGCGGAGCACGGGCTTGTCGAGGCGGATCTGATCCGCATCGTACTGGGCAAGCAGGGCCAACAAGACCGTCGGTTGGGTTGCCAATCGGATGGCATAGACTGCCACCTGTCCGTCTTCGCTGACGTTAACGCCCTGCGCTGTAACCAGGACCGCCGCCTCATCGTTGTCGCGAATACTCATGGAGATGCCGTTCGCCGGGATGCTGTTGTATGCCAGGTCTTCGCTGGCAACCCCGTGGCTGATATAGCTCGAGTGGAATGCCGGATCGGTGGACTCATCGATCGCATCATCCACGGCGGTCACGATGACGACCTGGGGTTCGCTCCAGTTCTCGGGCGTGAAGAGGAGCGTGCTGCGGTTGATGGTGACCTGGGCATCATACGAGAATTCGATGACTACGTTGTCTGCTGGCTTGGTCGTCAGCACGATCTGGTAGGTCTGGGAGCTGCCGCCCTCGTCCAACTGCAGGACGCTGGGCGAGACAAAGACGCTGGGGCTATCATTGTCGGCGATGTCGGCAACGACCGTTGCCGGCGCCAGCGTCTGGTAGTTCGGGTCGCTGCTGACAGCCGTGTGCACGATGTTGCTCAGGTGCGGCCCCTCGGCATCGTTGTCATCGATGGCTGTTACGGTAACCGGCTGTTCGATCATCCAGTTGGCCGGCGTAAAGAGGAGCGTTGCCACATCCGTGTCGACCTGGCTGTCTGTCGCGATCGAGACGGTCACGTTTTGGGTCGGCCGGGCTCGCAGCGCCGCGCGATATTGGCCGTCGCCGCCCTCCAGCACGTTCACACGATCGGGGACAAACACGATCCCCGGGATGTCATCGTCCTCAATGGGCACGCGCAGCACCCGCGACTGGGGCGCGGTGACGGGGCTGCTGGTAATGAAATTCGTCGCGCTGCCGCTATACTGTGCGTCGCTGCTGGCCGCACTGTGGGTAACGTCGCCGCTGTGCAGCCCCTCAACGATATCGTCGTCCACGGTGGTCACGGTGACGATCTTGGGCGTTTCCCAGTCACCCGCATCAAATTCCAGCGTAGCCGGCATCCTGTCCACTTGACCGTCGGTCGCCAGCGAGAGGGTGACCGCGGCCCGGGGCTGGCTGTTCAGGCGGATGGTGTAAAAGCGCTGCTGGTTTGTGCCTTCGACCAGGGGCGAACCGTCGCTGCCGTCGGTGATGACGACTGCAGCAAGATCGTTGTCCGTTACCTGAACGTCGACCGTGCGCGGGTCGGGATCTACCCGACTGGGATTGGTGAACGGCGTCCGGTAGCCGGCCGGCACGTCATTGTATTGGGGATCCCCGCTGCTGACGGCATGGTCGACTACGCCCGGATGGACCTGATCCTCGTCCAGATCATCGTCAATGGCGCGGATCAGTACCTCTTGGGGCCGATTCCAGTTATCCGGCGTAAAGAGGAGCACCGTCCGATTGACGCGCACCTGGGCATCGGGCAAGACGCTGATTGTGACGTCCGTGTCCGGTTTGCTCCGTAGCTTCACCGTGTAGCCTGCGGCACGGCCCGGTTGAGTGGTTGCGCCTTCGGTGACCGAACTTTCGCCGCCCGACTCTTCGATGATGACGCTGGGCGCTTCGTTGGTGAAGAGGCAGGTCACGGTCTCACCCGGTTCGACTCGATAGACGGCTTCTGCACTGCCGAGATTCCCGCTGCTGTTGGCATCGTCACACGTGATGGCGTCGAGGACAAAGCCTGCCGGAATGGCCGTTTCGGTTACCGTGTAGACGCCGCCGGTCACCCGGGCGCTGAGCTGTTCGCCCGCGCCGATGCTGCCGCTCAAGCTGCCGCTGAAGGTGAAGCGTTCCGGCGCGCCGGCAGGATTGGTCGCTTTTTCTACCACGATCTGGCTGATTCCGCCGACGAGAATCTCGATCTGCGTGGCATCTTCCTGCGCGGGAGTGAGCCGGGTGCGGCCGAGGGGCGGCGTTGCGACTACCTCGATGGTGCCGGCGAGGGTCCAGGCTGCGCCGAAATCGAAATCGGCTATGTGCCAGTATGCCATGGCCCCTGAACTGCCGGCGAAATCACCCAGCGGGACGCCGTTCAGCGTCACATTTTTTAGGCCGGGTATGACGGTGGCCGCCTCCTCAACTTGAACCAGAATTTCGAGATAATTGGCCGATCCCAAGGGTGCGTTCAAGGTATAGATGAGGGGCTCATTGAGCCCGACCTGGGTGATCAACTCAAGCGCGCCATCGTAGCGCAAGCTGAAGGCTTGGTCGGGTTGCCAATCGTACTGCTGCACGACTCGGTTTGTGCCAACGCCGAGATTGGGCGCTCCCAGGTAGATTTCCGCTTCGGCGGACGGCGTGAAGGCGCGATAGCGAACGCCTGCCAACAGGTCCGCGGGCAGATCCCGACCCTGGGTCACGGTCTGGGCCTGGAGTGGCGAAACGGCGCCCAGCAACCAGATCGGCAGCAGAAGAGAAAAGATGATGCCGCTCCAGGCGAGACGGCGGAAGATCGACTGCGAACGCATGGGCATGCGCAACTCCTTTGGCCGCAGATTGGCGGTGGATTGGATGGATGATCTGAGAAGCTTCGGTGTCGGGATGCGATGACTTGACAAACAGCGGCATTCGGACCGGAATCGGCCCGCCTGCCCTGTCGATACAGACGCTACCTGCAGCGGAAAAGTTACTACTTTATATCGGCGTGAATACGACGACAGAAATCCGGTGCTTCTACCTTTGGCAGCAACTATATGGGGATTTCTGCCGGGATTCACTACGGCCTGCTGCGATTTCTTCCTATGGCGTCAGAATCTCAATCTCTTCAATCAGGATTTGGCCGGGACCGGATGGCCCAATCTCGACCGTGCCCCCATGAGCAATCGGGAGCGTGGCCAGGGGCGCCGTGAACTCGGCTCCGGCCGGCGCGGCCGTCAGGTCATAGGTTGCCGGACCAACGGTCACCTGGGCCGAAGCGTTGCCTTCCGTGCGGTAGCGCAGCCGCAGCCGTGCATCTGCCGGCAGGTGATGGAGCGTGATCTCGGTCGGACCGAGCAGGGCGCGGGCCGTTTCTGACCCGGAGGCGGTCGCCAGCGGTCCCCAATTCAGGGCGCCCAGCATCGTATAGGGCAGCGCGGTCGCAGGCGCATCGACCCGATAGACGGTGATCCGATCGTCTTCGTAGACGGCCGATCTTTCGTTGAAGATGGCCGCCGCCAACTCGGTCGTATAGGTGCGCTCCAGCCCACCGGGCATCTTGTAGCGGTCGAGCACCACATATTCCACACCCAGATCGTGGAGCACCGTCATGCCGACCGTGGTCGGGTCGATCTGCAGAATGTCCGGGCCCAGATGGCGAAAATGCTGGAGCACCGGCGCCCGTTCCGTCAGCGTGCGCGGATCGTCGCGGCTGATGTAGGCCACGGTCAAGGGTCGCTGGTGAACGGTCTGGTAGAGCAGGTAGCCCGGGCGGTCGTAGTTCATGGGCAGGTTGAGCACCGCGCCGTTACCCGGCTCCTGGGCCAGCGTCGTATACCAGCCCGGCGTGTCGGGCGGGCTCATGGGATAGGGCGCCACCCAATATTCCAGCAAGACCAATATCAGGAAGAGCGCCGGAAGATAGACCGCGGATGACGCGGATTGGACGGATTGAACCGGATTCAATTGGACTGTTGAATTCGCGTTCATCCGCCTGATCCGCGTCATCCGCGGTCTATTCAAGATTTCCGCGACCCCGATGCCGGCCAGGACGGCGATACAGAGCTGGACCATCACCGCATAGCGACTGACGCTGCGGCTCAGGCGCACGAAGTCGGAGAAATAGGCCAGAATGCCGAAGGGCGTGAGGTGGAGCGGCAGTTCGTCCACCTCCGGAATGTCGGCCGCCGTGATGTTGCCCACGTGGATGACCGGTCCCAGGGCCATAAAAAAGAAGAAGAACGTCCCCAGGATCCAGAGA
>CAYZLP010000011.1:0-18910 GCA_964478635.1 uncultured Caldilineaceae bacterium | reverse complement strand
GATTGCCGCTTTGCGCTCGCGCATAGGCGTAGAGCGTTGCGCCTGCCGGCAAATCGCGTAGCCGGTAGATCACGCCGCCGGTATCGCCCGGCTCGACACGGCCGGTCAGCACCGCGCCTTGTGGCGAGACCGGTGCCTCATCTGTGGAAGTACCCTGGCCCAAAACTCCAGAAGTCCCGAAGAGCAACGGCAGAATCAGTGCAATAACTGTCAGCAAGAGGCGATGCCATCGTGGGGCCGAAGCCATGGATCGAATGCCTTTCAATTCTATTTGACACATTGGTTTTGGGCCCATTGCTGTCGCGCCAGTGCAGAACGTAGTGAGCGCTGTAGCACAGTGGCTTCTCGTGTTGTGTGGCCGGACCAACGAAGAACGGTTGACTTTCTGCAAGAATACCATAGACTGACAGATGCGCAAGCAAGACCGCAAGCCAAGATTCTGATAGAGACGTCACTTGAAATTCGTACATTCTCGCCGGTTTTCGCGCTGGAGAACTGTACGAATTTCAAATAATGTAACAATGAGCGATGTCATCGAGCGCAGGATAACATTGACTGCTATGTCTGAAATGACCCCTTCGTCAGTCGAGGTAAACGGCGAATTGCTGCCCTATTTGCCCATGGAACGGCGCGTTGCCCTGCTCACCGGGAAATCCCTGGCAACGCGTACCCATGGGGCCGCGCTCTTTGTGGACATCTCCGGCTTCACGCCACTGACTGAGCGTTTGGTCGCCGAGCTGGGCGTTCAGCGGGGACCCGAGGAACTGATTCTGATCATCAATCGTGTCTATACGGCACTCATTGATGAGGTACATGCGTACCGGGGCAGCGTCATCGCCTTTGCCGGAGATGCGATTACGTGTTGGTTTGACGGGGACCCAGGACGCAATGCAACTGCCGCTGCATTGGCCATGCAGGCGCGCATGCGCGAATTTCGGGCCGTCTCCACCCCGTCGGGGGAAGCTGTCCGCCTGGCCATGAAGGCGTCGGTGACAGCCGGACCGGCCAGCCGACTCCTGGTGGGCGATCCGGAACACCGCGTGCTTGAGGTTGCGGCAGGCGAGACCATCGCGCGTCTTGCCCAGGGCGAACAGCTGGCCCGCGCCGGTGAAGTGATCGTCGATTGGCAGACTCTGGCGGCTCTCGGCGCGCAAGCTGCCACAGGCGAGATGCGGCACGCTCAGTCAGGCGATCGATTTGTCGTCGTGAGCGGTCAGAGAGATACCGCTGCGGCCGATCCCTGGCCGGCGCTTGCCGCTGACGGCTTTGATGAGCAGATTTTGAAGCAGTGGTTGCTTCCCAGCGTCTACGATCGCTTGAAGCAAGGAATGGGCCATTTCCTGACCGAACTGCGACCGACGGTGGCCCTCTTCGTCCGCTTCACCGGCATCGATTTTGATTACGATGACGACGCGGGTGGAAAGCTGGATCGCTTTATCCGCTTCGTGCAGCGCGTGACTGAACGGCACGGCGGTACCTTCGTCGATTTGAATGTTGGTGACAAAGGTAGCTATCTATACGTCAATTTCGGCGCGCCTCTCACTCACGAGAACGATGCCGACCGCGCAGCGTACGCCGCATTGGATTTGTTCGCTGGTGCGGCCGATTTCCCCTACCTGGAACCGCTACAAATCGGCATCTCTCAAGGTCGTATGCGGGCCGGCGCCTACGGGGCCGCCGCCCATCGAACCTACGGGGTGTTGGGTGATGAGGTCAACATGGCCGCCCGCCTGATGATGGCGGCCGCAGCCGGCCAGATTCTGGTCAGTGACAGTGCAGCCCGTTTCATGAATGGCCAGTTTCTGCTGGACCCGCTGCCGCCGCGCCGCATGAAGGGGCGCGACGCGCCGATCCAGTTCTTCGCCTTGAACAGCCATGCCGCGCCGGAAGACGCCGGGCTCGTCTTATCGGAGAATGCGCTGCCCTTTGTAGGCCGCAGAGCTGAGCTCTCCCGGCTAGAAGCTACGCTTCTTGAAGCCAGGAATGGGCGAGGTCACGCGGTCAGCATCACGGGCGAGGCGGGTATGGGCAAGTCCCGGCTGGTTGAGGAAGCGATTCGAGCGGCGCAGAGTCAGGGGTTTCGCTGGCTGGGCGGGGAATGTGATTCGTACGGTGTCAATACCAGCTATCTCGTCTGGCGACCGGTCTGGCGCCAGATTTTTAAGATTGCGCGCGAGGATCCGGTTGCCCGGCAGATTGAGGCAATCGAAGCCTATCTCACCGCCATCGATCGGCGACTGCGCCGCCGCGTGCCGCTGCTGGGATCTGTGCTCAACTTGCCGATTCCCGACAACAGCCTCACGCGCAATCTCGATGCCAGAGCGCGCAAAGCATCGCTAGAAGGTTTGCTGATCGAGTGCCTCCAGGCCGAAGCGGCCACGGCGCCCCTGCTGATCGTGTTAGAGGATTGCCAGTGGTTGGATCCACTTTCTACTGACTTGATCGAAAGTATTGGGACGGCCGTCAACCAGCTCAGTCTGCTGCTGCTTCTGGCCTATCGGCCGCTTGACGCCGATCATGTGCGTGCCGGCCGGTTTGACCAATTGACCCATCATACGGAGATGGTGCTGCATCCGCTGGACGAAGCGGCGATTGGCGAATTGGCAGCGGCCAAGTTCCGCCAGTACGCGCAGGAGGTTGAGGATATTTCCCCGGCGCTCATTACCAAGATCGTGGCGCAGGCCGAAGGCAATCCATTCTATGCCGAAGAGTTGATCAATTACCTCCACTACCGCAACATTGATCCAACTGACGCCCGCGCCGCCGACCGTCTGGTCCTGCCTTCCAGCCTCCATCAACTGGTACTGAGCCGTGTGGACCAGCTGACCGAACATCAGAAAATCACGGCCAAAATCGCTAGCGTCGTCGGCCGTTCGTTTCGGGCAAGCTGGTTGTGGCATGCCTTTGGTGAATTGGGCAGTCAAGAGGTCGTACAGCGCAGTCTGGATGCCCTGACCCGGCGCGAGCTCACCGTGCAGAACCCCCAAGAACTCGACCACGGCTATCTGTTTCGCCACGCCGTGACCCAGGGAGTAGCCTATGAGAGTCTGCCCTTTGCCGCGCGCCAGGAATTTCACGAACGGTTTGCCCGGTTCATTGAAGCCGAATATGCGCTGCAGCTCGATCAATACGTGAGTCTCCTGGCCTATCACTTCACCCAGAGCAGCAATCAGGTGAAGATGCGGGAATATCTTCTGCGGGCCGGCGAGGCCGCCCGCCATGAGTATGCCAATGAGTCGGCCATCGACTACTATGCCAAGCTGCTGCCGCTCCTGGATGGCGCCGAACAGATCGAGATCTTGCGCAATCTCGGCGCCGTGCTCCAATTGGTCGGTCGCTGGGATGAGGCAGATCAACACTTCCAGGCCGCGCTGGCCCTGGCCGAGGAAGCAGGCATTCTGCAAGAAATCGGCGAAGTCAACTTTGCGTTGGCCGAGCATTTTCGCCGCCGCGGCGCCTATGTGCCGGCTCAGACCGCCCTCGAACGGGCCCAGGCCGCCTTTGAAGAAGTCGATGACCGGTTGGGCATCGCCCGCAGCCTGTCAACGGCCGGTACGCTGGCCGCGCAACAGGGTCACTATGCCCTGGCCCGCGGACGCTATCAACAGGCCCTGGATATCCTGCGTCAAGAAGAGGAGAAGACGCTGACGGCCAACGTGCTGAACAACATGGCTATCGTTGCCCGCTATCAGGGGGATTACGAACGCTCCCGTGCGCTTCATGAAGAAGCCCTGGCCATCCGGCGCACGCTGGGGGATCCGCTGAGCATCTCGACTTCGCTCAGCAATCTGGGCAATGTCATGCTCGATCTGCGCGATTATGCGACCGCACAGCGCTACCAGGAAGAAGCCCTTGCCCTGCGGCGCGAAGTCGGCGATCGCTGGGCGACGGCAAACTCGCTCAATAATCTGGCCAATGTTCTTCGTACTGAGCATAAGTACGCGGCGGCTCAGTATATGTATGAAGAGAGCCTGCGTATCAATCGCCAGTTGGGAGACCGGTGGGCGCTGGCCTATCTGCTGGAAGACATCGGCGCGTTGGTTGCCGCACGGGGTGACTTCGTGCAGGCCGTCTGCATGGTGAGTGCGGCCGAGAAGCTGCGCGAGGAGATCGGCGCGCCCCGTTCGCAGGCCGAGGGCGACAAGTTGGAGCGTGCCCTCCAATCAGCTTACCAGCACCTGACAAGCGACGAGCTCGCCGCCGCCCGTGCCTATGGTCTCACCATGGGCACGGGCCCACTTGTCGCCTGGGTACTCGGCGAGCAGGAGCCACCGGCCATCTGGCGGACCGCAGCCCGTTAAACTGAGCGCAGTACGAGACCCTGGTTTTCATAGGTCCGACAACTGGGACATTGAGAAATTAACCTGGCAATGCCTTCGGTGCGGTTTCCATATACCTCTGGCCTTTCGCGAAGATCGTGCGGTTGGAAACCGCACCTAGGGTGCAATTCACGCTGGGGGCGAATCACTTCCCGGAAGAGGTCGTGCGATCTCGCAGGACAGAAAGCGTGCTGACCTCTTCCGGGAAGTTGCACACGTACCCCCACACTGAAGTACGCCCTACGACTACCGGAATATATCTTCTATCATCAAGAAACCGCACGACCGCCATCCAGGTCCGGTCTTTCTCGAAGATCCTACCGGTTCTGGATAAGGGGCAGCCACAGCCGTTGCCCGTCGGCCCCGACCTGAATCTCTACATTTGCCACAGCGTCGGCGCCTTCGAAGCGCACGTCTTCCAGATCGATGCGTATGCCCTCGGCTACCGCGACAACCTGCCCGAAGCGGGCTTCAACCCTGTACGCGCTTGGCGGCAGGCTGAGCCAGAAGGCCTGGTCCAGCGTCACCCGGCCCGTGGGATCGGTAATCAACGCGACATAGCGCGGGTCGCCATTTCCGGAAATGGCAAAGACGACTGTCTTTTCACCCAACGGCCGCCCATTGCCCGCGGTCAGGATGGCCGTGACGTTTGGATAGCTGTCCCCCGAGTCCTCTGCCGGTGGCGTTACCTCCAGCGTGAGCGCCGTCGTCTGCCGCGTGATGCGCAGTGGTTGGCTCACGTCGGCCGGGGCATAAGCGTTGCGTCCGGCATAGCTGAGCGCCAGGGTATTCTCGCCCGGCAGCCCCAGAACCGTCATGGTGAAGCGTGCGCGCCCCTCTGCATCGGTCACGGCGCTGCGGCTCTGGTCCGCCAGGCTGAGCCTGACCAGCTCGCCGGCCAGGGGCTCGCCATTGCTCGTCAGCCGGGCCGTTGCTTCGATCCGATCGCTGTAGGCTGCCGCTGCCGGCGCGTTTTCCAGGCGCAATTCGGTAGCTGCCTGTTCGAGATCGCCCGCGCCATAGGTCGGATCCTGATCCGGCGTATAGTAGCGCCCCTGGTTGGTCAGTAAGGAGACAAGGCCCACGCCGTTGACGGCCTGGATCATGTAGCGTACGTCCGCGGGATCGTTGCCCTGCAAATCGAGCGTTCCCGTCCATAGCAGCGTGTCCGCTTCGTCCTGGGTAAGATCCAGCGAGCGCCAGCGACCGTACCAGCCGTCGCTCGGGTTGTCCGAAGTATAGGTGATCCAGACTTGCTGAATGCCAGCCGCCGGATGGCCCGTTACCTGCGCCGAGAAGCGGATGCGCCCGTCCTCGCTCTCCGCCGCGTGACGGATGAGGGTGGGGGCAGCAGCCGTGGCCGGGACGATAGCGTCGGTGAAGTCATTGGCATAGACGGTCGTGTTGCCGCTGAAATAGAGGCGGAAGGTGAGTTCGCCAAAGCGACGCCAGACGCCCGTCTCCGGCTCGGGCCAGTCGGTGCGGTATTGGCCGGGCATGGTCATGAGGCGCACCGGCCCGCCGGCCAAGGCCGCGAAGTAGTTGGTCTTCCAGGGTTGAATGGGATAGAAGACGTCGGAGAGGAAGATTGGATGAACGCCCCGGATTTCCGTCGTTGCGGCGCCGGTCAACATCCAGACGTCGGGCACATCTTCATAGCGTCCGCCGCGCAGGCCCACGCCGCGCAGCGCGACCGGGCGCTCCGTGCCAACCGGCGTGATGGCGTAGACTGCCTTGGGTAACACGGGCTCCGTCGGATTCGCCACGACGCCGTCAGGACCCCGCCAGTAGGAGGCTTCCGTCGTGGCATCTGAATTGGCGTCGTTCAGCGTAACCCGTTGGCGCTCGCTTTCCGGGCTCACGGTCACGTCGGCGTAGTGCAGGCCGAGGGTTTGCCCCGGATTACGCAGCACCGGAGACGGTTCGATTTCCAGGGCTGAAAGGCCGTCGGTGACGTTCCGCCCCGCGGGCAAATCGAAGCGCAGCATGGGCAGGCCAAAGAGCGTGGCGACCAAGAGTGACTTCTCATGGATGGCCCGCAGTTCTGTCGTTTCGGCCAGGTAATCCTGCTTGGCGGCCACCAGCGCATCACCCACGGCCACGGGCCCGCTGCCGGCCCGTAATTGCGCAGCAAACTGCTCGTAAAGCCGCTCGCCGTATTCGATGAAGTCAGTATCCCCATATTGATAGCCCGTGCCCGCGATCAGGGTTGCGCCCTTGCCGGCAAAGGCCTGGGCCCAGTCGGGCTCGGCGGACACGCCGGGAATACCATGTTCGTTGACGATGTTGTAGCCCGAATGGCAGCCGCCGCTGAAGACCAGCACGTTGCGGAAATCGACGGGCGAAGTCGTGATCTCCGACGCCAGCAGACGCGTGCGGTAATCTGCCGCCAGGGCGCTGCCGGCGCTGAAGTGACCGGCCAGATAGACCAGATCGTGGCGCTCGGTGAGGAGCAGTTCGCGCAGATCGCCGGCCGACCAGGAGCGCTCATCGGCCGGCGAGATCTCCCGGGGGGTGATCAGGGTCGTGATCTCGTCGCCCAAACCCGCGGCAAGTTGGCGCTCCACAGCCAGCGCGGCGTCTTCCAGGAAATCGTAGCCGGTGACCAGCGCACTCTCCGGCGTGGCGACCACGCCGTCACTCGTCTGTAGATAGGCGTCTACCACCGCCGTGATTTCGGGCAGCGTTTCAACCAGGCGGCCCACGGGCAGATCGGGGAAGGGCAGCGCATTTACTTTGGACGAGAGTTCGAAGGCCGAGCCGTAGCGGTCCTGGGTCAGGATATAGCCCAGGCGCAAGCTGGCTTGAGACGCACTGCTATCCCGCACCGGCGGCACATAATTGCGTTCGTTGGCCAGATTCGCCTGGTCGGGATAGCGGAAGAAAGGGATCACGTCGTCGTTGCCGACGAGGACAATGTAGGCCAGGGGATTTGTCGCGCGGTAGCGGTCGACGATCGTTTCAATCGAGGCCGCCACCAGATTCTTGGCGAACGGACAGGCCGGATTGAGATCGGCCTGTCCATTTGCCGCGCGGACCCGGGCGTCCTGTCCGACGTCGATGACGGCTCCCCCAACTTCCCCACGACCGGCGAGCTGGTTCAGCTTGGCTTCCAGCGCAGTTTGGTCACCCGGCGCCAACTGCATGCGCACCCAGTCAACCAGGATCAAAGTGCGCAGATTGGTTCCGTTCACCGGCAGATCCGACGGCGGCAGGGCTGCGGAGACGCTACTGCAGCTGCCCGCCGTGACCGTGACCGTTAGCGTGAAGGGTGCATTCGCCGCGAACGTGCCGTTCCGCCCCCGGACACGGATGTAGAAGTCACCCGTGTTTTCCCAGGTATTCAGAACGATCCCTTCGCTGATGACGCCATCAAAGGCCGAGATGCCGATCAGGCTGCGGGTTTGGGCGCTGGAGAAGGCGTCGGGGCTGAAGGTATCCGGTGAAAACGTATCCGGACTGAAGGTGTCCGGGCTAAAGGTATCGGGCGAGAAGGTGTCCGGTGAGAAAGTGTCCGGGCTGAATGTATCCGGGCTAAAGGTATCGGGCGCAAAGGCATCGGGGCTGAACGTATCCGGACTAAAGGTGTCCGGGCTGAACGTGTCGGGTGAGAAGGTGTCCGGGCTAAAGGTGTCCGGGCTAAAGGTGTCCGGTGAGAAAGTGTCCGGGCTGAATGTATCCGGGCTAAAGGTATCGGGTGAGAAAGTGTCCGGGCTGAAGGCATCCGGCGCAAACTCCGCGCCCAGCCGGAGCAGGTCATCGGTCGACTGGGGCGTCAACAGCGCAGCCAGCGTGGCCGGGATATCCTTGTAGAGCGTAATGTCGTAATTGTCGGGCAGATCGGTCAGGGTCACGGTGACGCGGCTGTCGGGCTCCACCGGGAATTTGTACCAGCGCACTTCTCCGGCGCGCTCGAGTGCCTGCTCGAGCGTAACGCCCACTGCTTCGTTCGTGATCCCCGCCGCAGTCAACGTGCCGCCTGCACCGTCTGCCCCCAGCACCAGCGTACATGCCTTGAGCCAATTCACGTTGTCGGGCGGGCAGATGACCGTGCCGTCGTCGTTGAGAATGGCGCCGGTTGCACCTGCATCGGTCAACTGGATGGTGTGGGTGTCCGGCGCAGGCGCAGTCAGGGAGATGCCGAAGGTCTCATCCGCTTCGGCCACGTCATCGTTGAGGAGGGGCGTCACGATGGTCTGTACGGCGGGACCGTCCACCGGAAAGGTGATCGTGCCCGTGATGGCCGCATAGTCGATGCCGGCATCTGCCTGGAAGGGCAGGTCGATCGTGGCGTAATCTACCGTGATCGGCATGTCGGCCACGCCATTCATGGTCACCGTGAATTCCAGGGAACCGGCGTTCTCGGGCGCCGCCGCATCGGCAACGGCAATTGTCACGCCGTCATCATCGATGACCGTCACGTCGATCGTGGCCAGTTCGGCATACTCGGCATAGGCGGGGTCATCGGTCTCCAGCGTATGGCTGATGACTGCGGTGCGCGTGATGACTTCGGCCGCGGCGTCGTCTACGGCCCGCACTTGAATGGTTTGGGATGGATCAGCGCTGAGGTCCAGGGTCAGTGCATCAGCAAAGGTTACGCCATCATCGCTCACCTCGATCTGGCCATCGGTTGCGATGGCGAGGGCGACCGGGCCGATAGGCTCGGAGAGGAGCGTGATCGTGTAGGTGTCACTGGTGCCGCCTTCTTGAACCTGGGTTGTGCCCCCGCTCTGCTCAATTGCAACGCCGGCTTCGTCATCGTCCCCATTTACCACGGCAATGGCGGGCAATGTCCAATCTGCATAGAGCGGATCTTGGCTGGCGGCGTCGAGCAAGACGTTGACGGCCCGATCGCCGTCGTCGATGGCCTCATCGATGCCGCTCAGCGCCACAACCTGTGGGGTCATCCAGTTGGCGGGTGTGAAGGTCACAGAGGAAGGGGTTGCCAGAACCTCGCCCGGCCGGTCCGGGGTGAGGAAGAGGGTAACGTCAGCAGTCGGCTGGCTGCCCAACGCAATGGTGACAGCAAAGCCGGCGCCGCTCTCATCGGTAATGCCCGCGAGGGGCGACACGGTGATCGCGGCCTCGTCATCATCCAGGTTGACGCCGCTTATGGCGGGCAGGCTCAGCTCTGCGTAGCTTTCACTTTCGGAGGCCACCGTCAATTCGATGCGAAAGTCAGCATCGCCATCGTCAACCGCATCGTCCTGGCCGGTGACGGTCAGGGTTGCGCCCGTGAGCCAATTGTCGGCCGTCAGGGTGACACTGGGTTCGGACAAGACCGCCTCAGCGGCTTCTCCATCCTTCTGGATGAGGCGCGCATTGATCGTCACATCGGCGGTCGGTCGGCTGGCAAGCGCCACTACGATCCTGTCCGAAGTCCCTCGCTCCTCCGTGGTGACGCTGGTCTTGGAGAGAAGGATTTCGGCCGTGTCGTCGTCGCCGTTCGTCACGCTGATATCGGTCACCGGTATGCCGCTGTATTTGGGATCGGCCGACTGGGCGACAGTGCGGATGGTGTAGAGCACGTCACCGTCATCCTCCACATCGTCGACTCCGCGGATGGTTGCATTCTTGGTCGTCCGCCATTCGGCGGGCGCAAAGCGCAGGCTTGCCGGCAGAACTGTCCCTTCGCTGCTATCCCCGATCGTCAGATCGATGATCACCGTGGCGGTCGGCCGGCTTTCCAGCCCGATGCCGACGACGAAGGTTCCGCCTGCCTCGGTCGTGCGTCCGCCGGCGGGCGCGACGGTGACGCCGGCCGTGTCGTCGTCTTGATTGGTGATCGTGATCGGTGGAAGTACATAATTATCGGCCCGGGCATCGGCCGAGCGGACCGTGAAGTCAATGCGCACCGCTTGGCTGTTGTCGTCCACGTCGTCGTCTAGCCCTTGAACGGTAACGGTCTGGCGCGCATCGGCCACGCCCGGGGCGAAGGTGAGCCGCGCCGGCGCCACGACAACCTCGTCCGGATCGCTGACCGTCAGCGCGATTTCAACCGCAGCCGTGGGCGTGCCGCCGACCGTCACGTCGAAAGTCGCGGTCCCGCCGCCTTCGGTAACTGCGCCGACAGGCGATCCAACGGCGATCGTCAGCGGCGGTTCATCGTCGTCCAAGTTGATCAGCACAACGTCATCGACGGCCAGTTCGGCGTAGGCGCCGTCTTCGGTGACGATGGCCGCGCGAACGGCGTAGGCCACGTCGCCGTCGTCCACCGCATCGTCCTGGCCGGTGACGGTGACCGTCTGGGGGGTGCTCCAGTTTTCGGTTGTGAAGGTCAACTCGGCGGGCGAGACCGCGCCTTCGGCGGAATTGCTGCTGCTGATCCGGAGGGTGACGGGGGCCGTGGGCCGGCTGGCGAGGCGATAGCCGACGGTGACCGAGCCGCCGCCCTCGGTGGTTTCGCTGCCGGTGGCGTTGACCGTCACGCCGGCTGCGTCGTCGTCCAAGTTGGTCAGCACAACGTCATCGACGGCCAGTTCGGCATAGGCGCCGTCTTCGGTGACGATGGCCGCGCGAACGGCGTAGGCCACGTCGCCGTCGTCCACCGCATCGTCCTGGCCGGTGACGGTGACCGTCTGGGGGGTGCTCCAGTTTTCGGTTGTGAAGGTCAACTCGGCGGGCGAGACCGCGCCTTCGGCGGAATTGCTGCTGCTGATCCGGAGGGTGACGGGGGCCGTGGGCCGGCTGGCGAGGCGATAGCCGACGGTGACCGAGCCGCCGCCCTCGGTGGTTTCGCTGCCGGTGGCGTTGACCGTCACGCCGGCCGTGTCGTCGTCACGGATGGTAACACGCACGGTCGATGGTTCACCCAGCGTCGCGTTTGTTGGGTTTTGCAGCATGACGCCGAAGGTTTCGTCCCCTTCATCAACCGCGTCATCGATGATGGAGACCGAAAATTCGGAGGAGGTCGCAGGCGGCGTAATGGTCACGCTGCCCGCCGTGGCCTCGTAGTCTGCGCCAGCCGTGGCCTCGCCGCCGCTGAAGGCGTAGCCTACGGTAACAGGCTGTGCGCCGGCAGTAGAGAGGCGCACGGTCAATGTGACGCGTTCGGCGTTTTCCGCCAGCAATTGCGTAGCCTGCTCGAAGGCCACCGCCGGGGGGGAAGTCTGCCGTTCAAATGCCCCCATGTCGCAGCGACCGCCCGGCGTCTCGGGCCGGGGTTCGCCCCGTTGGTCGGTACCCAACTCGTCACATTCACCCGCATCAATGGCCGGGCTTGCGTTGACCAGCGCGTGGGTGCGCGTCGGTCCGCCGTTGTCGGCCAGAGCGGTGTCCAGGACATCCGTGATGGTCAGACCGGCCAGCTCGCCGGCGCCCAGAATCAGATTGCCGGCGCCGCCAACCTCGGGGCAGCCTTCCCCGCCGAGGGTGTAGCGCCAGATTTCGGGGCCCTCGCCACCGCAATCGTCGGCGAACGCCCCATCCATGTGGGTGTTGCCGGCCACGATCGAATTGGTGACCCGGATCTTGCCGCTGTTGTAGTAGCCGCCGCCCGCGCCGTTTTCGTCGCCGTCGGCGTTGGCCCGGTTACCCGTAATGGTAACCGAGTCCAATTCGTAGATCGCCAAAAATGCGCCTGTCAGATCGGAGCCGGCCAGCGCGCCGCCATAGTCGTTGGCCACGTTGCCGCTCAGGGTCACGTTTTTGAGCGTCACCGCGCCGCTCTCGTTGTAAATGGCGCCACCGTCGCCCGTCGTTTTGTTGTTGGCCAGGAGGCTGTCGATGACGGTCAAGGAGCCATACCGGTTGGTGATGGCGCCGCCGCCCGCAGGGCCTGCCGAGTTGTCATAGAGGGCCACGCGCTCCAGGATCAGGTCGACCGCGTTGACGATGGCGCCGCCGCCCGCCCCGCCGTTATCCTTGCCTCGGGTCAGATTCAGATCGCGCAGCGTTACTGCGGGCGCGGCGAAGTCCGCTGCCGCTTCTAGCGTGTCTGACCTGGCGAGAGCGCCAGTCGGCCCCACCGACGCCAACAGGTAGAAGAGGGGAAACGAGTCCGTACCGCTGATGGTGATGCGATTGGCGCCCGGCCCGTCGATCACCACGCTGCTTTCCACATAGAGCGGTCCGGAGAGCGTAATGGTCGCGCCGTTCAGGCCAGGGTCGAACTGGATCTCGCTCCCCACACCGTTGTTGATCGATTCAATCGCTTCTCGCAGGGTGCAGTGGTCTGCAGTACAGCCGTCCTCATCTCCTGAAAGCAAATCGTCGTTCTGGTTGACGACGAGGATCGGCCCGGTTTGTTGGCTCAGCGGGCGCAGCAAAGGGTTGGCGGCCTCGGCGGGTAAGGGCTTGAGCAGGGCCAGCGCAAGGCAGGCGAGCAATGCCGTCAGCAGGCCCGGGAGCAGCGTGCAAATTGATGCCGTTGTCGGGGGGGATTTCATCATTGGTGATCTCTCGCAATCCGTTTATGCCAGTTCCGGGCGAAGACGCGGGTCTCGCCCTCATACGCTTCCAACTGGTTGGTCAGCAGAAAATGGGTCGCATCGCCGGTCATGACGCTCTCCGTCTCGATGCGCACCGACCAGGCGTCGCGCCGGTAGATGCTCGTTCGCCGGCAGGTCACCCGGGCCGAAAGCGGGTCGCCTTCGACGATCTCATAGCAATCTTCGGCCCGGGCTTCATGTTCCAGGCCGTCGTTGGTCTCAAAACGTAGCCGCCCTTCGTCGTTGGTGACGACCAGCGTATGCCGCTCCGTCGTGACGTCGATCTCGTGGGTCCGACCACTATGCCCGGTGCGCAAGACGGTTACCGGCAGCGGTGCCGCGATGACCGGCGGCCCGAAGTCTGGCGGTGCGGGCTCTTCGGCCAATGGGGGACGCACCGGCAGTTCGAGATAACTGGCTGCGCCTGTCTGCACCGTCAGCGTGACCGGTTCGGGCGAGGGCCAGGCAAAGGGCCAGTAGGTTGGCGTCAGGGCCAGTCGCAAGTGCGTGCCTGCGGGCAGGGTGAAGCCGCAGGCATTGAGCGTCACGGTGACCGTGACCGGTTCACCAGGCGTAAGGGGTTGCAGATCGACGTGACCGTCCCGGTGGGTCAAATTGAGCATTCCCCGGCTCAACAGGAGCGAACTGCCGTCGGCCATGACGGCGCACAGGCGGGCCGCCAGCAGCGCCAAGGGCCGGTCGGCGGCCACGGTGATGCGCAGAGTCGGAAAACCGAGCAGGTCCAGCGACTCGGCGAGCGGCGCGCTGGTGAAGCAGAGCGACTTGCCGTCCTCGGCGCGCTGGTCAATGGGCAGCTCACCCGCGCGGCCGTAGCTGCACCATGCACCGGCATCCATGCCGTGGCTCTGGACGCTGCCTATGCTGCCCGCGCCGGGCGGACCGGGCGAGTCGCCCAGTTCGTCATCATTGAGATAGAATCGCTGGATTACCCCATCGGGCAGGGGCCAAGCGTGATCGCCGGCCCAACGGCCAGGCCAGCTTTCGACGAAGTGGGCGGGCGCGATGGGTTCCTGCAGCCAGGTGTATAGCATCGGCTCGGCCATGACGCCCGTCTCTTCCTCCTTCAGCCACCGGTCCCACCAGCGCAGGCATTCCTGGAGGAAGCCGATGGCCGGTCCCGGTATGCCGTCCATGGGATAGAGGTGGGCCCAGGGACCGACAATGCCCCGGCGCGGGCAGGTCAGCCCCGCCAGCAGTCGGAAAACGGCATTCGTATAGCCATCGGCCCAACCGCCGACGGCCAGCACCGGCGCGGCGATGGCCCCAAAATCTTCGCAGACCGAGCCATGCCGCCAGAAAGCGTCCCGCCGCTGGTGTTCGACCCAGGCTTCCACGAAGGGCGGCGATTCCGCCATGCGCCGAAACCAGGTCGAGCGCCATTCAGGTCCGAAATGGCGCGGATCGGGCGGGCGGGCGTTGTAGGCCAGCATGGTCGATGCCCAGGGCAGCATATCCGCCGCCAGGAGGCAGCCACCCATGTAGTGGACGTCGTCGGCATAGCGGTCGTCGGTGGAACAGACCGTAATGACCGCGCCCAGCTCCGGCGGTCGGCGGGCCGCAATCTGGAGGCCGTTGAAGCCGCCCCAGGACTTGCCGATGATGCCGACGCGCCCGGTGCACCAGGGCTGTTCGGCCAGCCAGGCGAGCACGGCCAGCGCGTCATCCTGCTCCTGGGGCAGATACTCGTCCAGAAGGATGCCGTCTGATTCGCCGCTGCCCCGCATATCGACCCGGACGGCCGCATAGCCATGGCCGGCGAAGTACGGATGCATGCGCGCATCTCGGGGTGCGGTGTCGTCATTTTTGCGGTAGGGAATGTATTCGAGAATGGCCGGCACGGGAGTCTCTTCCGCCCCATCCGGCAGCCAGATTCGGGCCGCCAGACGCGTGCCGTCCGGCAAGGGAATCCACAGATGCTCTAGCTCGCGCACGGTGTGAGGAAATGCAGACAGCTGGCTCATATGGGTAGTTTCCTAATCGATGAGCACGGCAGAACGGTGACAGTGCACAGGTGACGTGATGCGAGGAAGGGACAGAAATCACCACTGTCGCCGCCTATTATGCTTGAATCAGCGCAAAACATCAATCGGCGCGCCCACGTCATGAGAAAATGGGGACATATGACCCAATTGACACGCCCCTGCAACGGTAGTAGAGTGAATCTATTGTCTTGTTATCGCCTGTCTTGTTACCGGCTCGCTCTCCGTAACGTGGCCCTGTGGCAGCGTTCCTTCAGCCCGCCGAGATTCCTCCCCGAAACAAAAAAACTTGACCGCGCACTGGCTGCGGTTAAAAAAACGCCATTTCCTTCAGGAGGAAAGTACTCATGGCCATCAGTAAAAGAGACGCCTTGGATTATCACAGCACCGGTCGGCCGGGCAAGCTGCGCATCAGCGCGACCAAGCCCATGGCGACGCAACGCGATTTGTCTCTGGCGTATTCACCGGGCGTCGCCTACCCCGTGCTGGAAATCGCCGAACATCCCGATACCGCCTATGAATATACGGCCAAGGGCAATCTGGTCGCCGTGATCAGCAACGGCTCGGCGATTTTGGGGTTGGGCAACCGGGGCGCACTCGCCTCGAAGCCGGTCATGGAGGGGAAGGCTGTGCTCTTCAAGCGCTTTGCCGACATCGACGTCTTCGACATCGAGGTGGATTCCTCGGATCAGGACGCGATCGTCCAGTTCGGCAAGATGATCGCGCCCACCTTCGGCGGCATCAATTTGGAAGACATCAAGGCGCCGGAGTGTTTCTACATCGAGCGCGAACTGCAAAAGCTGGTCGACATCCCCGTCTTTCATGATGACCAGCACGGCACGGCCATCATCTCGGGTGCGGGTCTGGTCAATGCCCTGGAACTGGTCGAAAAGCCCATTGAAGCGATCACCATCGTGATCAACGGCGCGGGCGCGGCCGGCATTGCCTGCGCCGACTTCTATTGCGCCCTGGGCGCGCGCAAGGAAAATATCCTAATGTGCGATTCCAAGGGCGTGATCTACAAGGGACGCACGGCCGGCATGAATGAGTTCAAGGAAGCCTACGCCGTCGAAACCGACAAGCGCACCCTGGAAGATGCCATGGTCGATGCCGATGTCTTTATCGGCCTGTCAGTGGCCAACATTCTCTCCCGGGAGATGGTGCGCAGCATGAGCCGGGATCCCATCATCTTTGCCATGGCCAATCCGGATCCGGAAATCACCTATGAGGAAGCCCAGGCCGCACGCAGTGACATCATCTTCGGCACCGGGCGCAGCGACTACCCCAACCAGGTCAACAACGTGCTGGGTTTCCCGTTTATCTTCCGGGGTGCGCTGGATGTCCGGGCCAAGTCGATCAACATGGAGATGAAGATCGCCTGCGCCAATGCGCTGGCCCAACTGGCCAAGGAGGATGTCCCCGACAGCGTCATCCGGGCCTACGGCCTAACCACGCTCCGCTACGGGCGGGAATACATCATTCCCAAGCCGCTGGATCCCCGGGTGCTGATGTGGGTCGCGCCGGCCGTGGCCCAGGCTGCTATGGAAAGCGGCGTGGCCCGGATCGAGATCGATCTGGAAGAATACAAAGACCAACTCGCCGGCCGCCAGGGCAAGGGCGTTCAGGTCATGCGCAACATGGAGCACAAGGCTCAGCGCGATCCCAAGCGGGTCGTCTTTGCCGAAGGTGAACATCCCAAGATCATTCGCGCAGCCCACGCGCTGGAAGTGGCCG
Organism: uncultured Caldilineaceae bacterium; assembly: GCA_964478635.1. GTDB lineage: Bacteria > Chloroflexota > Anaerolineae > Caldilineales > Caldilineaceae > JAGRCP01. The sequence goes on along the minus strand of CAYZLP010000011.1, from coordinate 2,428 downwards.
GGATTGCCCAGCCCATCCTCTTGGGCCGGCCCGACAAGATCGCGGAGGTGGTTGAAGATCTGGCGCTGGAATTTACGCCCACAGTCCATTATCCGGCCGATGCCGAAGAGCGTCTACCCTATGCCGAGGCCTTCTACCAGTCGCGCCAGCGCAAGGGCATCACGGCATCCCGGGCCCGGGATGCCATGCGCCAGGGCAATTTCTTCGGCCCCATGATGGTGCGTCAGGGTGATGCCGATGCCTTCATCTCGGGCTTGACTTACAACTATCCCGAAGTGCTGCGTCCGGCCCTCCAGGTGGTGGGGGCGCAGGAGGGGCGCTGGGTGAGCGGCGTCTATCTGATGCTGGTGCAGGATCGCATCTTTATCTTTACGGACGCCACAGTGATCATCGATCCCACGGCCGAACAGTTGGCCGCTATCGCCATGAATGCAGCCGATTTCGCCAAGACCTTCGATCTGGAGCCCCGGGTGGCCATGCTCAGCTTCTCCAATTTCGGCAGCGTGCCCCATGAGAACGCCAAGAAGGTGCAGCGCGCCACCCAGCTCGTGAAAGCCCAGCGGCCGGATCTCCATATCGACGGCGAAATGCAGGCCGATGTGGCCGTGGTGCCCGAATTGATGAAGCGCCACTACCCCTTCAGCCAGATTCAGGACGCCAACGTGCTCGTCTTCCCCGATCTTGCGGCGGCCAATGCGGCCTACAAGCTGGTGAGCCGCCTGGGCGGCGCCGAGGCCATCGGTCCCTTCCTGGTCGGCATGGGCAAGCCGGTACACGTCCTGGAAACGGGCGCCGACGTGCGTGACATCGTCAACGTCGCCATCCTCGCGACCGTCGACGCGCAGAACCACGAATAGCGATAGAACGCGGATGTAGCGGATTGGGCGGATCTTCACGGATTCTTTTTTGTATATAGAATCCGCGTGAATCCGCCCAATCCGTTTCATCCGCGTTCTATTGTTTGTCAGGCAATAAATCGAACCTCCGTGAAGTCGCAGACAGGGCGGTAGCCGATCACCTGATAGATGTGATTGGAAGTCGGATTGGCCAGGTCGGTGAAGAGCGTGCAGAAAGCGTAGCCTTCCTGCAGGATCCGGTCACTGAGGGCGGCCACGGTGGCGCTGGCGTAGCCCTGGCCGCGGTGGGCCGGTGGCGTGTAGACCAGACTGACCGTACGGCCTCGGACCGTGGCCCGGCTAGCGGCTGCCAGGGAGACGATTTCGCCGGTCGCGCACTCCCAGACAAAGAGACTGTCGGCCTCGATCATCTGGCGGGCCCGGTCCGCGGGAGGAACCGGCGCCGTGTCCGCATCGGTTCCCAGCGCTTCCCATTCGAATTCCCGAATCCAGGCGGCCAGCAGGTCGACATCGGCCAAGGTCGCCGGGCGCACGTGACCTGAAGGCAGCAGCGGCCAATGCACTTCGGTCAGCTTGAAGATGCGCATTCCCCGCACGACTTCGGTCTTTGCTCCCGTCAACGAGGACCAATGTGCAGCAAAGGCCTCTGCCAATTCCACACGACCATTCACGCCGGGGAGCGTCACGCCTGTCGCCAACAGCGTCTCGGCCAACAGGGTGAGGGCGGCAAGCACCCGTTGATCGTCTGACGGCGCCGCCTGGCTGTACAGGAGCAGGTTGTGGGGCGGCGTGCGCAGTGCAGCAACCACAACGGTCTCCCCCTGGTCGACAGTCGCAAAGAAGGGGGTTGTGGCATAGAAATCGGGCGCGTCGACCAGCCGCCGGGCCAGTCCGTAAATGAGGTTGTTGGCCGCCTCGTCGGCAAGAAAGCCGGCCTCGGCACGGGTCAGAAACGCTTTGGCCGTAGCGTAGGTAGTTACGTTCATGGTTCTTGCGTATCTCCTTGTACCGGCCTTTGCTAACGCAGCAGCATCAAGAGTAGTTGCGCGATCAGGATCTTCGTGATCGTCGCGATGGGGAAGACCAGGGCATAACCGATGTTGGGAACCTCATTCTTGCTTTGCTCTGTAGAAAAGCCCAAGACGGCCGGCTGCGTCTGCATACCCGAGAGCATGCCAATGAGCATGCTGTAGGGAATCTTCAGCACTTTGTAGCCAATGATGAGGGTGAGGAAGGCAATCGTCAGGGTGATGGTTGCACCGGCAACAAAGATCGACACGCCCCCGCTCTGCTGAAAAGTGGTGACAAAAGTGTAGCCCGAGCGCACGCCGATGCCGGCCAGCAGCAGGATGAGCCCCATCTGTCGCAGGGTCAGATTGGCGCTGTAGGGTAACACCCAGACCAGGGGGCCCGTTCGCCGCAGCGCACCCAAAACCAGACCCACGATGAGCGGCCCGCCGGCCAGTCCCAGCTTGAAGGTAATGCCGCCGGGGAGGGGAATGGGGATAAGGCCCACCAGCAAGCCCAGGGACAGCCCGATGCCGAAACTCAGGAGATTGACCTCGCTGAGC
>CAYZLP010000010.1:0-20250 GCA_964478635.1 uncultured Caldilineaceae bacterium | reverse complement strand
CGGGCCCGACGGCCGGCTCCTGGGCAAGCACCGCAAGCTGAAGCCCACGGGCGCAGAGCGTCTCGTCTGGGGCGAAGGCGACGGCAGCACGCTCACCGTCCTGGAGACGCCAATCGGGAAAATCGGGGGCCTCATTTGCTGGGAGAACTACATGCCCCTGGCCCGCATGGTCCTTTACGGCAAAGGGGTGGAACTCTATCTCGCACCCACGGCCGACGCCCGCGAGACCTGGCAGGCAACCATGCGCCACATCGCCTGCGAAGGGCGTTGTTACGTCCTGGGCTGCAACCAGTACGTGACCAAACGCATGTACCCTGCGGATCTGCCGGGACGGGACGAGCTGGAGCGTCAGCCCGAGGTCATGTGCCGGGGCGGCAGCGTCATCGTCTCGCCCCTGGGTGAAGTCATGGCCGGACCGCTCTACGACAGTGAAGGCATCCTGACGGCAGAACTGGATCTCGCTGCAGTCGTCCGATCCAAGCTGGATTTCGATGTGGTGGGGCATTATGCGCGGCCGGATGTGTTGCGGTTGGTGGTGGACGAAGGGGGATTGAGGTAGTGGGGGATTGGCGATGGCGGGGGGTGGCGGTATGATAGGGACGGCGCTGATTTGAATGCGGTAGGGCGAGAGTGAAACGATGGACAACACACTGTTTGGCATTCCCCTGGTTTTGTTGGGATTCATCTGCATTGGGATTGCGGTCATGTACAATTTCATCTGGCCGCGTCCGAATCCGGGCGATCCGCCGCGACCGCCGGGGCGCCACTTTGTCTTGCGCTGGGGCCATTCCCTGGTCTGGGTGCTGCTGGCCCTGGCCTGCTTCATTGCCGGACCGGAGACCGCGATCATAGCCGGCGCGTTGGGTATTGCTGCTTTGATACTATACGTCGTCTTTATCGCGACTATCTTCCTGGATCGTCAAGCCGCGGCGAATGCATCCCTGGCAGCCAAGAGAGAGCAAGCCGACTCACGCGAAAAGGCGCCCTAAGCCAGGCAAGCGGCAGCGTCTCGAACACAACAATCCGTCATCACCATTTGAAAGAGAGGCCATATGGTTACCGCAATCGTGCTGATCAACGTGGAGCACGGCAATGTCAATGAAGTGGCCGATCAACTGGCCGGCATGGAAGGCATTGCCGAAGTCTATTCCGTAGGCGGCCGCTTCGATCTCGTCGCCATTATCCGCGTCCCCAGCAATGACGAGATGGCGGCCCTGGTCACCAATTCGCTGATGAGCGTGGAGGGCATCGAAGACACGGAAACCCTCATCGCCTTCCGCGCCTACTCCAGCTACGACCTGGAGCGCATGTTCTCGGTGGGCGCCGATGGCTAGGCCAAAACTGTCGCCCATCGCGACCTTCTCCATCGTCGCCTACGATGCCGCCCGCGCCGAATGGGGTGTCGCCGTCCAGTCCAAGTTCCTGGCCGTGGGCGCAGTCGTGCCCTTCACCCGGGCCGGCGCGGGTGCAGTTGCGACCCAATCCTACGCCAACATGGCCTACGGGCCGGACGGTCTCGCCCTCATGGAGCAAGGCCTCTCGGCAGAGGAGACAATCGCGCGCCTGGTCGAAGCGGACGAGGGTCGCGGCCTGCGCCAGGTCGGCATGGTGGACCGGTCGGGCAACGCCGCCGCCTACACCGGACCCGATTGCTACGCCTGGGCCGGGCACATGGTGGGCGAGGGCTACGCATGCCAGGGCAACATCCTGGTCCCGGGCACGGTAGAGGCGATGGCCGAGCGCTTTGAGGCCGCGCGTCAGGGCCCCGGCGAATTGGCCGACTGGCTGGTGGCAGCCCTGGCCGCCGGGCAAGCAGCCGGCGGTGACAGCCGCGGCCGCCAGGCCGCCGCGGTGGAGGTCGTGCGCGCGAGCGGCGGCTACGGAGGCAACAACGATCGCTACCTCGACCTGCGCGTCGACGACGATCCCTTTCCGATCCAGCGGCTGGCCAAGTTGGTGGAGATACACCATCTCTATTTCGGCGCCGTCGATCCCAAAGCCGTGGTCCCGCTTGCCGACGTGGCCGCCGAACTCCAGGTCCTTCTCCGGCGCACGGGTCACTACGACGGCCTCGAACACGGCGAATTCGATCCGGCTACCCGCAAGGCGCTGCGGGCCCTGGTTGGCGCGGAAAACCTGGAAGAACGATGGGACGGCACGGGCGACGTCATCGACGAAATGGCGCTGGCCTATCTGCGGGAGCGGTTTGGGGCGTGACAGTTCACATCTTCACCACCGGCGGGACCATCGACAAGGTCTACTTCGACGCCAAGAGCGAGTTCCAGGTCGGCGATCCCCAGATCAGCGAGGTTCTGCGCGAGGCGAATGTCACCTTCGACTTCGTCGTCGATCCGCTCATGCGCAAAGACAGCCTGGAGCTGACGGACGAAGATCGCCGCCAGATCCGCACCGCGGTCGAAGAGGCCCCGGAACGTCTCATCGTCGTCACCCACGGCACCGACACCATGGCCCAGACGGCACGCTCCCTCATGGGCATCCCCGGCAAAGTCATCGTGCTTACCGGCGCCCTGCAGCCTGCGCGCTTCCGCTTCACCGATGCCGTCTACAACATCAGCGCCGCGCTGACCGCGGTCCAACTGCTGCCGGAAGGCGTCTACATCGCCATGAACGGCCGGGTCTTTGACGCGGCGAACGTGCGCAAGAATGTGGGCGAAAATCGCTTTGAAGAGATGGACGAGATTGGCGACTCGGAGATCGGAAGATTGTCTTCCCCCAGAGAATGAGCGCCCTACATGCGTGGGCCGCAGTCACCAAATCCGTAGGTTGAAGTCGCTTAATCCGTAGGCTGAGGTCGTTTAATCCGTAGGCTGAGCTTGTCGAAGCCGGGTCGACCCGGCTTCGACAAGCTCAGCCTGCGATTGGCGGATTAGCTGAAGCGCAGGGCGAGGACGGTGATGTCATCGGACTGGGGCATGGCGCCTTGATGGGCTTTGACCTGCTGCACGACGGTCTGACAGAGAGCCGCCGGCGACAGGGCATGATGGGCGAAGGCGAGGGCCGCCACATTCGGACGGCCGAAAAGGCTGTGAGATTCATCCATGGCTTCGGTCACGCCATCGGTGGTGATCATGACCGTACTGCCCGGCGTCAGCAAAACGGTCTGCACATCCAGGGGTGGCGCCGGCGTCAATCCCAGGGCAATGCCCCGTACTTGGGGAGGCGTCAGCACCGCGCCGGCTCGATCCCAGATGAGGGGAGAATCGTGCCCCGCCCGTACGTAAACGAGCCGTCCCGTTGCCAGGTCCAGTTCGCCGTAGAGCATCGTCACGAACATACCGTCCATCTCCCGGGCATCCAGTTCCCGGTTGACGGTGCGCAGCACATCCTCAGGCGTCGCTTGCGTGCGCGCGGCGGCCCGCACCAGCGTGCAGACCAGGGCCATGTAGAGCGCAGCCGATATCCCCTTGCCGGCCACATCACCCACCACGAAGGCCAAACGCTCCCCTTCCTGAGAAATCACATCATAGAAATCGCCGCCGATCTGGCGCGCCGGAATCATCACGGCGGCAAGCTCAACGCCGGGCAACTGGGGCAGGGTGCGGGGCAACATCTGCTGCTGGATTTCGGCCGCGCGCCGCAGGTCGTGGGCAATGACCTCCTGCTCGATGAGCTGCTGCTGCGCGGCTTTGAGTTCGGCGTAAGCTTCTTCCAGTTGGTGGTTGATGCGGCGCAGATCGCGAATGGTCGTTTCGTCCGCGCGCCGCAAGCGATTGCTGAGGGAGCGCAGCAGGTTCAGGCTCAGGCGGGGATAGCGGGCGAGCAGTCCTTCGAAATCCTCCTTGCTCAAGACCACGATCTCGGCTGCAGTCCGCGTGCGCGCACTGGCCGAACGGGCCTCTTCGGGATTGAGCAGGCCCATTTCACCGATGACGGCGCCGGTCGAACGTGTCGCCAGCAGCCGCTCCTCGTCCGTGTCTAGGGCCTTGACAATCTCGATCTCGCCTGTCAGGACAATGTAGAGCTCCGTTCCGATTTCCCCTTCGCGCAAGAAGACGCGTCCCGGCTCGAGACGCAATCTTTCCCACGATTCGAGGAGGGCGAGGGCCTTGTCAGGCGGCAGAGAGGCCAGAAAGGGAATCTCGCCGATCAGGTGTTGATAGGACTGGCTCACGTCGTTCCGTTTGCCGGGCATCCGCCGGTGAAGGTCAAGGTCAATTCGTTGTTGCCGTCACGATAGACATAGGCGCAGGCGTCCGCGTACTGACGCAGGAGATGAATACCCAAACCGCCCACGGCCGCATCGTCCAATGAATCCGGGGCCTCGTGGGGCGCAACCTGCAGGGGATCGAAGGGCGGCCCCGGATCCGATATTGTCAACACAAGACCCGCCGGAACAACTGCAGCCGTCACGTGCACGAAGCCGTCCGCAGCGTCTCCCAGCCCGTGCTGGAGCACATTCGTTACGGCTTCCGTGAGCGCGAGTTCCAGCCGAAAGGCAGTCCGGGGCGTCAACGCCAGATCCTCGGCCAAGTCCGCGATCCATGGGCTGAGTCGCGTCAGTTCAGCCAGCTCGGGCTTCAGTGTCAGTGAATCGACCCGTGTCGCGTCGTCGTTGAAAGCGTGTCGGTCGCTGGCCATGGGTCGACTCAAACCATTGCGGAGAGCAGGTTGGTTTCGGCTGCGGCGCGATCTTCAAACATGGGGATGAGGGCATCGATACCCGCCACGCTCAGCGCTTCGGCGACCAGCGGTTGGGGTTCGGCCAGGACCATGGCGCCGCCCCGGCGCGTCAGGGCCTTGGCGTTCATAACCAGCAGACGCATGCCGATGGAGGCGATGAAATCGACCTGGCTGAGATCGACCAGGACCGGGGCCTTTTCAGTCGTCACATGGATGGCAAAGGCGTTGTCGATTTGGCCGCTGCCCTCCATATCAAGCCGACCGATGAGGGTCACTTCCTTTATGCCGTTTTCGTGTTCGGTTACCTGCATTTCCATACTTCGCTCCAGAAAATGATAGTGGCTCAGATCAATCCGGGAAGACGATCTGGCGGGCGTTGCATTCTCTGGCGTATCCTGCGCCTGGCGTGCGCACCGTAACTGTAATCACAATCGGGCCGATGTCAAGTCTGGGTAAAGTCCAAAAGTCCAGAGCGCAGTAGTCCAAGAGTCCAGTAAGCACGCCTTCGTGCGAACGGGTCGACGGGCCGGCGTTGCTCCGAATCGTGAGAAATGCTACGCTTGCGCGCAGTCAATTTTGCAGGGATGGAGATAGGCATTCGGCCATCAGTCAGATAGACCACGGATTGAACGGATTTACCGAATTTGTGCGGATATTCATCCCGATCGATCAGCGGGTATCCGCCAGATCGTTCGACTGAGCTCACGCCGAAGTCCGCTCATGCCGCGGTCTATTTTGGGCAAGCTATGTAGACACGAAGGGAGATTGGTTGACCATGAAAACGAAGCGCGCCCCAAAGCCCGATGAACCGGATGAAGATCGGATCGAGCGGCCCGAATATGCCGGCGGGCGCTTCCGCTACAGGATCAGCGGAGTCAGTTCCTTCACAGTTTCGGACATCTATTACTACCTGCTGGAAGCCTCCTGGCTGACCCTGCTGCTCTGGGCTTTTGGGGGCTATCTGGTCATCAACACCCTCTTCGCCCTCCTCTATCTCCTGGGCGGCAACGCCATGGCCGGCGCACGGCCCGGCAACTTCTTCGACGCCTTCAACTTCAGCGTCCAAACCTACTCGACCATCGGCTACGGCAACATGAGCCCCGCCTCCGTCTATACGAACACCCTCGTGGTCCTGGAATCCTTTGCCGGCATGGTAGCCGTGGCCGTGGGTGCGGGCGTCATCTTCGCCAAATTCGCGCGTCCGTCGGCCCGGGTGGTTTTCAGCAAGAAGCTGGTGGTCCACGACCGGAACGGCGTGCCGACCATGCAGTTTCGCCTTGCCAACGAACGGCGCCGCGAGATCTATTCGGCGCGACTGGCCGTCAACATGTTGGTGGAGGAGATCACGGAAGAAGGGCAGCGCATGCGCCGCTTCTACAACCTGCCCCTGGAGCGGAGTGAAGCGCCCGTCTTCACCATGACCTGGACCGGTTTCCATCGCCTGGACGCGACCAGCCCCCTCTTCGGTCTCTCCGCCGAGGAGATCCGCCGCCATCTCATCTTCATCGTCGTCATCTTCGAAGGGCGGGACGGCGTTACGCTCCAGACCGTCCAGGCGCGACGTCTCTACCAGCCCCGGGAGATCATGTTCGGGCATCAATACGCGGACATCGTCCACCACGCCGCCGACGGCAGATCCATGACGCTGCGACTAGAGTATTTGGATGAGACGGAGCCGGTGGAGGGGGAAGGGTGAAGTTGAGGCTGAGGCGAAGGAGGAGGTCGGGCGGCGATAGCGGAAACCGGGCTTTTGGCAGAGCCCGGTTTCTTTTATTGGCAGCGGCAACCATTGGATGGGAAAGACATTGCACAGCAACCCAGACCGGGCACCTATGGCAGACTGAGCCTGGCGAAGTCTAGGCCTGGCGAAGTCTGCGCCCATCGCTGACTGAGCTTGTCGAAGTCTGCATTCGCTGCGCGATGCAGACGGGTAGCAACGCGTGAGTCATGCGACAGTCACGTGATAGTTCGCGATCAGGCCAAGTCTGACAGAATAGACTCGACGCATTCGTTCAAGCCCGGCCCCGGCAGCGATCCTTGGCTGCCGCCCCAATGCACAGCAGCGTCCCGACTGCCGACACGTTCATCAACACCAACAGCACGATTCAATCGATTGATTCATCTCACCCGAAGGAGGAATATTGTGCTTGGATACTGGCGAAAACAGCAACAACGCGGGGTTCGTTTTGTGCTTGTCACCGTCCTGACCAGCCTTTTGATCATTATGCTGGGTGCAGCAGCCATTGCCGCGCCTGTCAAGAGCATGCTCGCGGCCACGGGCAGCCCACCGGAGATGATCAGCTACCAAGGCTTTGTCAGCGTCAGCGGTACTGCCTACGACGGAACCGGCTATTTCAAGTTCGCGATCGTGGATGCCGCGTCGGGCGACGGCACGACCAATTACTGGGCCAACGATGCCACAGCCAGCGGCGAACCCAGCGCAGAGATTGCCCTGACCGTTTCGGACGGCCTCTTCACGGTCATGTTGGGTGATACTGCCTTGACCGGCATGACCCAGGCCTTGGGCAGTGGGGCCTTCAGCGAGACCGATACCTATCTCCGCGTTTGGTTCAGCCAGACCTCGGGCGGCCCCTTCCAGGCCCTGGACCCCAACCAGCGCATTGGCAGCAACGCCTACGCCCTGCGTGCAGCCGACGCCGACACGCTAGATGGCTTGGATTCAGCGGACTTTGCACCAGCCGACGTCGTGCCCAGTGGTGCAGTCATGCTCTTCGACCTGGCGGCATGTCCCATCGGTTGGAGCGAACTCACCGATGCGCAAGGACGCGCCATCGTGGGCTTGCCGTCTGCTGGTACGCTAAAGGGTACAGTTGGCGTCGCCCTGACAGACGTGGAAGATCGAGACCATACGCATAGCACAGACCCGGCCGTGATCGGTACCAGTGCCGATGGTAGCCATGTGCATACGATCGATCCGCCCAACACAGGTACGAACGCTGTTGGCCTCACTACTAATGGTGGAGGCGGTTCAACATTTGACCGGCCGGATGGAGGTTCGTCTGGATCAGCAAGCCCCGCCGGGCACACGCATACGATTAACCCTCACAGCCATGCAGTCGACATTGCTCCATTCGGAAGTGGAGCAGTACCAAATCATACGCACACGGTGAACATCCCCCCAACAGAGTCCAGTGCGGCCAATACCAGTGACGTCATTCCGTACATCCAACTCCTTGTCTGCACCAAGAGCTAAGGCCATCTCCTCAACTTGGAACTTCGGCATCATGTATTCCCGCAAGGAGGTGGAATATGACAAAACAACTGAAGATTGTGGGGCTAAGCTTCATCACACTGCTCATCCTCTCGACGGCACTCTTTGCGCAGAGCGGCGGCGGGGTTGACTTGACCTGGAACGTCCTGGGCAGCGGCGGTACCAACGACAGCAGCGGCGGTTCAACGGGGCTCAGCGGTACTCTGGGTCAGACCGGACCAGGTCCGTCGAGCGGCGGCACGACTCAACTCAACGCCGGTTTCTGGCAAAGTGGGAGCGGTGCGCCCCTAGCCGTCACCCTGGGCTACTTCCACGCCGTGCGCGCCGACGGCATCGTCCACGTCAACTGGCAGACGGTCACCGAAGCGGGGGTGGCCGGCTTCCGGCTCTACGGCGAGGCCAACGGCACCCGCACCCTGCTCACGGAGGAGCTGGTCCCCTCCACGGTCATCGACGCGGTCACGCCCACGAGTTACAGCCTCCACGTGACCGGCGACGCCCATCGCTTCCTGCTCGAAGAGGTCGGCGTGGATAGATCCGCGACCCTGCACGGGCCGTTTGACGAAGGCGTGGAGTACGGCGAGTACCTGCCGCCCGCCAACGTCGAGCTCGAACCGGCGATCTACTTGCCGGTGGTGACGGGGGAGTAAGATATTCCATGGGTTGCCTGTGCGAGAAAGTATTTGACCGCTGCTTATCCTGACGCCGTCATCTTCTGATGATGCATAACGAGCCAATCGAATCACCTTGGGGGAGCGCCTGCTTGTTCGAACAAGCAGGCGCTCTTCACTATTGGGCGACACACAGATAACATAAACTCATCACCAGGTTACTCTGTTTGCGAATTTTGATAATTACGCAATTTCCCCAAAGGATTATTAATTTTCCTACGATTTGCATATTGAACAGATAGCACAAACTAACTTCCCGGGACATTTTAGATAAAATAACGGGACAAATGACACTTGCTGCATACCTTACCCGCAAATATAGTATATTCGGTCTATCCAAATAGGTACACTACACATCACATGGAATAGCAGAGCCATTCTATCAATTGGATTCGGTCCGTTCTTGTCCTCATTGCTACCTCTGAGCCGGAAACCAATCATTGGCCCAACCCCAGGGACATTGCGCACAATGCCATCATAGAAGGCGTGAAATCCACAACAGCAACCTGACGAGTCTATCTGTGGCGGAAACGGTAACAAGCGTTCCATCCGGAAATACCGGCTAATTCCACGGCAAATCGTCCACACCGGTTGCGCAAGCTTGAAGCCCGTCGTTACGACGCGCCTTTGAGCCTGTCCAGTTATTTGACTGGATACTCAAGTCGTTGGCAGGTTGTCTCGTTCTGAATCCCACCAAACCACCACGTGAAATCGTCATGCAATCGCTGCGTTACGGCGATTTACAGGCAAAATTATAGCGAAAAGGAGGAAATCTAATGCAGAGCAATTGGATCCGAGTCCTCAGACAGCTCAGCAGGCGCTCGCTTGTGATAGGCATTGTGTTAGGCATGGTCCTTGTCTCAGCACTCAGCGTCCGGGCGGCGTCGACAGCGACAGACTTTGAGGGATTTAGCCTTGGCAGCGTGAATGGACAGAATGGCTGGCTTATGACGGGGCCCTTCGATGTGGAGGTCGTGAACAATAGCTATGGCTATGCCTCCTTCGAGACCCAGAGCCTACGTATTTCGAACGCGGTTACAAGCGGCAGTTTCGGTGACCAGTTATTCTCCGTCTCGCTAGCGGATGAAGCCGGCGAGTCGACCGCCGATAATAATGGTTTTTCGGGTGGCGTTCGGCAGCCTTTCTTCCAGGCTTCATGGGACATCGCCTCCACTGTTCCCGGCGCCGAGCAGCCGGGGCTACAGGTGACGGCCAGTCCCGACCGAGGCGACGGGGCGCGCATGAGCTGGATTCAAGTTGCCGATACGCCCGGGGGTCTAGAAGTCAATTTCTACGATTTCAATCATCAATCCCCGCCAGACTGCAGTTTTCCAGGACCCAGTTGGCGCTTGTCTAGTGTCGCAAATGGGCTTGATCGAACGGTACCCCATAACGTCAAAGTCACAATGGAATTTTCGGATGGAATCAACGACGACAAAGTAAATGTATACGTAGACGGTACACTCGTCCATACGGGTCTGAGTTGGGAGGACTATTTCCGTGACTGTGAATCAAACCCAACACGCACCGTCGACTCCATACTTTTCCGCGTCGCGGGCACAGCCGCCCCAGCCACCTCCGGTAACGGCTTCCTAATCGACAACTTCGCCACTTATTCGGGCCCCGTGAGCGAGACAACGGTTGTGGTCGATCCGTCCAACACGGACTGGATCTTTTTAGAAGAGACGCCCACTGCTTCGGGCGGTTTCGTCAACGGTCCCGCCACGCCGCCGGCGGGCTCGGGCAGCGCAGAGTTTACGCTGGACGATACGGGCGGCATGGCACTGGGTACGGCTCTGCATGCCGGAACGTACCTGCGCGACATCAATACGCTAACGTATCATACTTATCGCCAGAGTGGTGGCGTCAATCTCGCGCCGGCGCTTCAGTTCAATATCGATTATGATCTGACCGATGGCGACAATTCTTGGCAGGGTCGCCTGGTTTATGAGCCGGTCTACTCCGGCGCCACGCCCTCTACCGGGGTTTGGGAAGCATGGGACACGCTGGCCGCCGATGCCAAGTGGTGGGCAACCGGCGGACCTGGCGTTGGGACCTGCATAGCAGGCGCGGGCGCGTGCACAATCGGCGAAATCTTGGCGAACTGGCCCAATGCCGGTATCCACGCCGCCATCCCCGGCATCGGCTTCAAAGCCGGCGGCGGCTGGACCGGCGGCTTCGTGGGCAACGTGGACGATTTCACCATTCAGGTCCACGGCGACACGGTGCACTACAACTTTGAGAGCTGTCCGGGCGGCACGGTTACCAACCAAAACACCGGCGCGACCTACTGCACCATTCAGGCAGCGATCGACGCTGCGGCCTCAGGCGAGACGATCCTCGTCGGCGCGGGAACCTACGCCGAGGTTCTCAGCATCACCACCGATGGGCTGACGCTTATCGGCGATGACGAAGCGACGGTCATCATCGACGCCACAGCCGCGACCAACTATCACTTCACGGTAAACGCCAGCAACACGACGCTGAAGAACTTCACGCTCAACGGCAACCCAAGCGCGTCCTACGGTCTTAAGATATCCGGGCTGAATGCGACGACGCGCCGCACCAATGTCGTGTTGGAGAACATCACCGTGCAAGATACCGGTCGATCTGGCATCGACATTAACGGCTTGGACGGCGTAACCATCGACAACGTAACGGTAAAGGACGTGCCCGGCGGCGTCGGTCTGGCGCTAAGCGATGTGGTCAACGCCACAATCGACGGCGTCACAACCAGCAACAATGCGTGGGGCGGCACGGCCATCTACACCAATGGCGTTTTCTATCCCGGCGGCGCGGACAGCATTGTGCTGGCCAACATCAGCGGTGACGAGCCCGTCCCACTATACCTTGAAGTCGCCAATAACAATCTTCCCGTCGATCAGTTTCCCATTACCAACGTGACGCTGCCGGTGGAATACACTCACCTGGTCACCAACGTGGATCATCGGCCGAACGGCGAGAATTTCTACTTCTTTGTCACGAGTGAGACGAATGCCACTGCGTTGGCCGCAGGGCTGAACACCGTAACCGATCCGGACAACACGGCGTCCAAGGTTGTCCCGCTGACGAGCCAACACGTTAGCGTGGTGCCGAGCGCCATCACGACCATCCAGGCGGCCATCGATTCGGCCGTGCCCGGGACGATGATCTTCTTGGGCAGCGATACCTTTGCCGAGAATCTCGTGGTCGATAGGACGCTCTCCCTGATCGGGGCCGGCGCAGGTACAGATCCGGCGCTGTACAGCATTTTGGACGGCACCGGACTGCCGGCAGGATCAGGCATTTTCGTCAACGCTGGCGTCACTGACGTGCTCATTACGGAGCTGACGGTACGCAACTATGTCATGAGCAGTTCGAATGACGGCGGCATTGTCGGCTTTGGCGGCAACAACAACTTTACCCTGCAGAACGCGCAGGTGCTCAACAACTCCGGCGGCCGCGCCGGCGTCTATTTGAATGGTCCGGTAGACACAGTGCTCATCGACAACGTGACCGCGCACAACAATCAGGGCAGTCCGGGGCGCGGTATCGTGATTTGGAACGGCTATAAGAGCAATATCACCATCACCAACAACGACGTACGCGACACCAATTGCTGCGGCATCGAATTGCAGGACGGCACTGCCTCGGGCGTCACCATCTCCGGCAATACCGTCGTCGGCAACGGCGACAGCGGCATGTCGGCGATTGGACTGACTTCCGGCGCAGGTCCATATGTCACCCGCAACAACACCGTCACCAACAATGGACGCTTTGGCATCGAGATCAAAAACCCGGATGGTAGTGGGCTCGATACGGGCGATGGCAGCATCGTGGTGGAGAACAATACCGTTTCGTTCGTTGCCTCCTCACTGATGAATATCCGGGATCATGCGGGCATTGCCGTGTTCCGCCGCTCGTTCATTCCCGGGAATCCGACCGGCTATGTAGACGTTCCGACCGGCGTCATTGTGCGCAACAATACGGTCAGCGGCTATATCCAGCAGAATCCGGGCGCAACGACGAGCGAAGGTTTTGGCATCGTCGTAGAAGGTGTCAACCATACGGTGACCGGAAATACGCTCCAAAACAATGAAATCGGGATTCAGGAGCAGGGCGGTAATCATCCCAATGCGAACTACGTGCCCAATGACGCCGGTGACGGCGATCAGGCTGATGGCGCTTCGCCTGACTACTTTGGCCGCGGGAACTCACCCTTGGGTTGCGGCAACACCATTGGCAGCAACACCTTTACCGGCAATACCATCGACTATCGCAAAAATGCTGCCGGCGGCGGATTGGTCACCAACGTAAACACGGGCGAAATATTCTGCTCGATCCAGGCAGCTATCGATGATGTCGATACGCAAAATGGTCACACGATCACGATTGCCGCAGGAACGTATGCCGAAGCACCTGATGTGAACAAGGAACTGACGATTCAGGGCGTCGATCGGGACACGGTCATTGTCGATGCCAGCGCCGTCAATGATTATAGCCTTCACGTAACGGCTGATAACGTGACGCTGAGCCAGTTCACCGTAGAGGGCAACCCATCGTTCAGTACGGCGTACGGCATCTTCGTGAACGGCGTCAACAACTTCACCATTGAGGATGTCAAGGTACAAAACTCGAATCGAACGGGTGTCAACCTCAACGGCGTCAACACGGCAACGCTGAACAACGTCGAGGCCACCGGCGCAATCAACGGCAACGGCATGGCCCTGTCCGACTGCAATGACGTCAGTGCAACCAATCTGACGACCAGCGGAAATGCCTGGGGCGGCTTCGCCATATACACCTATGGCGAGTTCTATCCCCTCGGCAGCGATAACGTCACCATCGGGGGAACCAACAGTTTCGGTGAACCCAATAAGGTCTATGTAGAGGTCGGTAATTTCAGCAATCCGGCCAGCCCGGAGCCGGTAACCAATCTGACGGTTGACGGTTTCGAGTACATTGTGCGCAACGACACCTTCCGGCCCGGTGGCGCGAACTTCAGCTTCTACCAAATTACCCGAAACGATGCAGTGGCTTTGGCGCTCGGTCTGCCTACGCCAAACGATTCTTACGTCAACAAAATATCGGATGGCACGTTCTGGGTAGGCACGGACGGGACAAACGACATGAAGATCCAGGCGGCGGTCAATCATGTCGGTGGGGCCAACTATGTGCCGCTGCCTGTTAGCAACATGATCAACGTGCTGGCAGGAGATTACGAGGAAGAGGTCACGATTGACCGAAACGTCGTCGTGCAGGGCGAATCACAGGCGACAACCACGATTCACCCCACGAAAGACACCGGAACGTCGGGCGATGCCCGCGCTTGGTGGCTGGTTGATACGGGCGCCGTGCTGGATCTCAGCGACGTGACCTTTGACGGCACGGGCTACAAGGTTTGGCAGGCAATCCGTAATAAAGGGTCAGGCAGCGTGACGGATGTCGCGTTTGACACCATCCAGTATCAAGCGAGCGGATCGCCCTATCAGGGCATGGCAATCGCAGCCTTTGGCGACGGGCCGGTAGATGTGAGCAACTCGACCTTCACCAACATCGGTCGCGTCGGCGTGCTCTATTTCGGGACCGGCGTAGCCGGCTCGACCTTTAGCGGCAATACCTATACGGGTAAGGGCGACGGCGACTTCCTCGACTATGCCCTGGACATCAGCGCAGGCGCAACCGTTGACGTAACCGGCAATACGATCTCGGCAAATCGCGGCGTAGCCAGTTCGGACGGCTCAGCGTCGGCCGGTATTCTGGTCTCCACCTTGTTTGGCGGAGGAACAAGCGCAACAATCACAGGCAATACCATCTCCAATAGCACAACTGCGGTTGATTCGGGTTACGATGGAGACGACACCAGCACGACAGTAATTGTCGATAATACGTTTACCGACAATGAAAATGGTGTGTCGGTCAGGGGATCCGGCGCCACGACGACGGTAAAGGGCAACACGATTACCGACAGCGGCAACACGGGCGTGGGCGTCAATATCTTCGATGGCGCCATCGGCACGGTTGGCGCTGATGTGACCGGCGAAGAGAATACCATCTCCGGTTTTGCCACCGGCGTCCGCGTTGCCGGCGGCGGCGCAAGCACTATCGCCGCCAACGACATCGAGAACAACGATATCGGCGTGCTCTTTGAGGCCGGCGCGACATCAGCCCTCTTCCAGCGCAACAACATCAGCGGGAACACGACCGCGGGCGCCGAAAATCAAAGCGCCAATCTCATCGACGCCACGCTCAACTGGTGGGGCGACGCTTCCGGCCCGTCCGGTGACGGCACCGGTGCGGGCGACGCCATCCTAGAAACAGTGAGCGGACTGACGGTCTGCTCGTGGCTCAATGCACCCTATGTGGTCGGCAGCCCGGCGGTGACCGGTCCGACGGCGACGACGAGCTCCGACGGCCACACGACCCAGTACTGCACCATCGAAGAGGCCATGTTCGCATCAAATGGCGCCAACCAAGAGGTGCACATAGGCGAGGGCAACTGGCCACAGGAGACCATGAATCGCGACTATAGCGATGCGCCAAACCTGCTGGTGAAGTCATCCGGCGTCAAGGCCAACACAGTCCTCAATGGCGTGCTGCTCAGCGGCTCGACCTTTGACGGCTTGACCTTTGACGAACTCACCTTCAGCGGTACTCACACGGGTAGCTTCGGCAACTACCATCTGGCCATACGGACAGATGGGAACTACAAGAATCTGGCGGTGACCAACAGCGTCTTCGACGGTCAAGACGCCATAGACATGGGCGCGATCTCGATCAATCGCGGCTTTGATGGCTTCACGCTGGACAACAATGTCTTCCAGAACTACGCCAACAGCGTGGCGCGGCCGGGCATTGTCAACTACTCGCTCGTCTTCATAGAGGCCCAAACCACAGCCACAGGTGACAACTACGTTATCACCAACAACACCTTCAACGGCGTCAACCACCTGAACTCGGTTGAGGCGTACCGGTGGAACAACGTCACCATCAGTGACAACACAATTGCTGGTTTGCACGGCCGCATTCTGGTCTGGTCGGACGGTAGCGAGCCGCTGACGTCGGTCACCATCGAGAGCAACCTCATGAACGTACAGGCGGGGACGGCGGATTTCAACACTGCAGGTATCGGAGTATACTACGTTGATGCGCCAACCAGCATCTTGGGCAACACGATCACCGGCCCAACCAACGGTATGGTTTTGGCAGAAGCCACGGATGTAACGCTCAAGGGCAACACTGTCATCGGCAACGGCGGGGTGGGCATCGGCGTGAATGTCGCAGCACTCAGCGATGTCAATATCGGCACGCTGACTGCCGGCGACAACAATGACATCTCCGGTTTCGAGACGGGTATTCAGATTGAAGGCACGGCTACCGTCCTGGGCAACCTAGGCACGATTACCGACAATACGGTCGGCATCAACGTGGCCGATGGCGGCACGAGCAGTATCCGGGCCAACGACATCGAGGCGAACGGCACCGGCGTCAACTTCGAGGATGGTGCAACGTCAAACGAGCTCTTCTGCAACAACATATTGGACAACACAACCGATATCGACAGTGCGCTGGCTGGCACGCTGGACGCCGAAGGCAACTATTTCGGCCCCGCCGGACCGGCCGTAAACGGCGCTGTTGATACCGATCCGGTTGCGAATACGGAAAGAGACGGCACGAACTGCGACGTCGCACTGGCCGTCACGCTGGGCTACTTCCACGCCGTTCGCATTGGCGACGAGGTCAGCTTCACCTGGCAGACGACCACGGAGGCGGGCAATGCCGGATTCCTACTCTTTGGCGAGTTAGAGCGCGAACGCACGCAGATCACTACGGAGATGCTACCCTCTGCGGTCGTCGACTCTACAACGCCAACGAGTTACAGCTATCGTGCTGTCACCGACGCAGCGGTCTTCTATCTGGAAGAGATAAGGATCGACGGCAATTCCGAACTCTACGGCCCATACGAACTAGGCGTGGTCTACGGTCAGTATCAACTGCCGGCCAACGTCGAGCTCGAACCGGCGATCTACTTGCCGGTGGTGACGGGGGAGTAAAGGGTAAAGGCATGGCCTGAGAGTAGAGAACGGCCGGAGTGACAGTCACTGACATAGCGATTCACGACTGACCAGATTCGCTTGCGCCAGTGACTGTCACTCCGGCGAAGCTGCCAGGCTGGGGCGTGTCGAGGAATCGCCCTGACGTAGCGACGCTACCCCCGCCGGCGCATCATCTCCAGCACAGCGGGCATAGTCTGGGTGTAGGCCCGGTAGAGGAGGGGCGAGACGGCATAGTCCCAGGCGCCGATGTGGGGCTGGAATTCGGCGCCGAAGCCCTGCTTGAACTGCCAGACGCCCTGCAGGCCATCATCGGGATCGTCCAAATCGGCGGGCGCACCCCACCAGTCGTAGACGGTGCACCCCCGACCCCGGGACCAGCGCAGGGCCTCCCACTGGAGAAGATAGTTAGGCATGTCCCGGCGTCTGCGCTCGCTGCTGGCGCCGTAGAAGTACCAGCTGCGCGCGCCGTTGCGCAGGAGGAACAACCCCGCGACAGGCGCATCTTCCTCTTCATGTTCGGCCAGCAAGAGCGCGCCGCCGGCCGGGTTGGTCGCGTCCTCCTCGGCGTGGAGGAAAGTCTCCCAGGTGGTGCGGTAATAGCCAAAAGGCCGGATGAGGAAGCCGTCCCGTGCGCCGGTTTCGGCGTAGAGATCATAGAAGGCCGGTAGGTCGGCCGGTCCGCCCAAGCGGACGGTAATGCCCCGGCGGCCGGCCAGGCGGATGTTGTAGCGCCACTTGCTCTTCATACCCGCAAGCAGGTCCGCTTCATCCAGCGTCAGGTCCGAATAGGCCGTGTTCTTGAACTGGATCTGATCGGGACTGTAGCGCCAGCCCCGGCGGAAGAGAGCATGGACCACGCTGCGCCCGGCGCGCGTGTCCTCGCGTACGTCGGGGTCGATCTTCACAAAGAGACAGTTGCGGGCGTGGGCGTGGGCCTCGATCTGAGTGAGGGCCCGCTCGACCAGGCCGGGGTCAGTCCAGTCGAGGACCGGCCCCTTGGGCACATAGGCCACGCGCAGAGGCGCACGGTCGACGGGCTGACGCCACAGGAACTGCACGGCCGCTTCCGGCGCGCCCTTGGCGCCGGGCAATGTCAGGCGCTCGGCCTGCCAACCGGCCGTCCCCTTGATCTCACCCCACTCCCAACTCTGCAAGACGTGGGGTTCGGGCAGGTCGGCCAAAACTGCTCGCCACTGCTCCGGCCGATCCACCGCCCGCAGCGTGGTCGCCCGGGCCGGCGACCGGCGGCTGACGGTGGAGAGGGTGACGCTGACCGGGTCGAGTTGGCGCATGCGGGCCGGTTGCTCGCGCAGGGCCAGACCGAGTTGATAGGCCCGAAAGCCCGCGGTCTGCAGCGCTTTGTCCCAGGCGCCCACGTAGCGCACGACCTCACCGCCGAAGCCCTGCTTGAAGCGATAGACCCCCCACAGCCCGTGCTCCGGCAGCCGGTTGAGATCGACCGGCAGGCGCTCCGCGGCCACGCCGGGCGCGCCATGTTCGGCCAGGGCATGGGCCAACCTGCCGATCTCGTCGGGAATGCCCCAGAGGTCATACGTTGCGGCGCCCTGAGCCTTGGCCCACTGCATGCCCGCCCACTGCAGCGCATGGTTGGGCATGCGGTTGCGTTCCCGGTTGTTGCTGGCGCCCCAGAGATACCAGGCCATGGATCCCACGGCAAAGACGGCAATGGAGGCCAGGGGCGCGCCTTGATACTCTGCCAGTAAAAAGACGCCGTGCTGGCGCACCAGCAGATCATAGGCTGCGGCATAATAATCGGGCCCATGGATGGCAAAGCCGTCCCGCTCGCCCGTGGCGGTCATAAGTTCGTTGAAAGTCGCCAGTTCATCCGCGGCCAACGCGCGCACGGTGACCTCCTTGCGCTCAGCCAGACGCACGTTGTAGCGCCATTTGCTCTTCATGGCCTGCAAAATCGCGTCGTCATCCGGCCGCAGATCGAGCAAGATCGTACTCGGTGGTTGGACCGTCTGGACGCCGGGCTGGAATCCGTAATCGGCCAGCAGGGCCCGGTTGGCAGGCGTATCGAAAAGCTCGGGCTCCAGCTTGAGCACGGCCGCGCCCCGGGCCCGGCTCCGGGCCTCGATCTCTCCCAGCAGTCGCCCGGTCATGATTGGATCGGCCCACTCCGTGAGCGGTCCCCGGGGCACGTAGGCCAGGGTCAAGCCGGCGACGCGCCGGTAGAGCACCTCCGCGCCCGCCTGAATGGCGCCAGCGCGATCGACCAGCGCAACCCGCTCCGCCTCCCAGCCAAAGCGCGCCTTTAGCGCGGCCCAGCCGGCGGTCTGCAAAATATGGGGAGTGGCATGCTGCGCCACAAACGCATCCCAGGCCTCATCCGTCACAGCCCGGGCGATCAAAGGAGCACTGTTGTTCGACATAGGGGACAATGATACCATAGGGGGAAATGAGGCGCGAGAAATAGAAGGCAGCAGTTGTGGATGACAATCATCGAAGCCATACCCAACTTTTCCGAAGGAAGACGGCCGGAGGTCGTGGCGGCGCTGGTGGAGGCCATCGGGGCGCCAGGCGTGCGCGTCCTGCACGTGACCAGTGACTGGGATCACAACCGCACGGTGATTACCGTGGCCGGTGCGCCCGAGGCCGTTCTAGAGGGGCTCTTTCGCGCGGTGGCGGAAGCGGCCCGGCGCATCAATCTCTTCGAGCAGCGCGGCGCGCATCCGCGGCTGGGCGCGACGGACGTGGCCCCGCTTGTGCCAATCGAAGGGATCACGCTGGCTGAATGCGCGGTGCTGGCGGCCCAGCTCGGAGAACGCATCGGCACGGAGCTGGGTCTACCCGTCTATCTGTATGAAGCTGCGGCCACCCGGCCCGACAGGCGCAACCTGGCCGACGTGCGCCGGGGCCAGTTTGAGGGGCTGGTCGAGAGCATCCATCTGCCGGAACGGGCGCCCGACTTCGGCCCGGCCGAGGTCGGGCCGGCCGGGGCCGTCATCGTCGGCGCACGGCCCTTTTTGATCGCCTACAATTTCTTCCTCAAAACGGATGACGTCGCGATCGCCAAAGCAATTGCCCGGACCATCCGGGCCAGCAGCGGCGGCCTGCCCGGCGTCAAGGCTCTGGGTCTGCTGGTCGATGGCCAGGCCCAAGTGAGCATGAACCTGGTCGATTTTGCCCAGACGCCGCTACATGTGGTGACCGAAGAGGTGCGCCGGTTGGCCCGGGAAATGGGTACGGAATTCGACCGGGCGGAGCTTATCGGGCTGATTCCACGGCAAGCCGTGATCGAGGCGGCGGCCCATTATCTTGGCTTGCCGGAGTTGACGCGGGAACGGATCGTAGAAGAGGCGGCTGGGTTCAATAGATAATTGTGAACGATTAATCGAAAATTGTTAATGAAACTGGCGTACTTGACGGACTATCATTAACAATTCACTATTCAGAATTATCTATTTTCCATTTTCCCCCCTTGCTTTGCCGAGGGGACGTAGCTATGCTAGAATCACATTCGCTTATGCAGACTGAAAATGCGGCTGAGTTGGTGGACGATGCAGCAACAAAACAGGCAGTCGAAAGGGCAGGGGCGGCGGCGCCGCAACCGCTGGATCTTGCCGTCGTTATCTTGAACTACAATACGCACGACCTGTTGCGCGACTGCCTTGCGTCCATCTTCTCCGGTCAAGAATCGATCACA
>CAYZLP010000009.1:18518-21174 GCA_964478635.1 uncultured Caldilineaceae bacterium | reverse complement strand
TGATGGCTTCGCCGGGAACGGCGCCCGTCTGGAGCGACGCCACGGGCCGGGCCCAACTGCTATCTGCGGACGATGCGGCGATGTCGGGTGAAGAAGACTGGAGAGCTTGCTTTTCGGTCATCATGTTGTGCGCCTCGGTAACGTGCGACAGGGTCTCTGGTCGTTGTTTGCAGTCTATACGACGCGCGTATGGAAGTCGTTACGGAAACCGTTACGGGAAACATCCTGCTACAGATCGTCATTTTCGGGCGATCTTGGGTAAATTCGGTCGAGTAGATTAGGAGGCCAGCGCAGCAGATTACTGGCACTTGAGATTCCTTACAATGAGACCTATACTTCTGTCAACAGAATGAAGCTGCTTTTTGCTCCACCGGAACAACGCATGGCGCCAAACCACAAATTGTTGAATTTCGATTTGCTTCTGCATGTTGGCGATGATGGATATGTCGCACGCGTGATCGATTCGCCCGTCGGCTCGACGTCGGCAAGCTTCGTCTTGCCGGTCAGCTTTGACCGGTTGGCCGCCTGGTTGGCCGATATCGAAGCGCTGGCCTTGGATGAGGGCGATTCTGTTGCGGCGAATCGGTCTGCTCAAAATGACGCCCGGGAACTCGGCGCCTTGCTCTATGCCGCGCTCTTTTCAGGACCGGTTGAAATGGCGTTGATCAGAAGTCACGACTCGGCGCGCGCCCAGAATCAGGGTCTGCGCCTGCGCCTTCAAATTGCCACGGATGCCGCCGAATTGGCCATCGTTCCTTGGGAATATCTCTTTTCGGCTACGTGGAATCGCCATATAGCACTTTCCTCGTCGACACCGCTGGTCCGCTACATAGAGGTTGCCCTGGCGCCGCAGTCGTTGGCCGTTGTGCCGCCATTGCAGGTTCTGGCCGTCATCTCAGATCCGCAGGATGTGCCGCCGCTCAACGTTGAGCGAGAATGGCAGCAGCTGCAAGATGCCCTGACAGACCTTCAAAGCGCGCGCAAGGTCATTGTGGAGCGACTGGCTGCGCCCACCTACGTTGCCCTGCAGCAGCGACTGTCGGCGGGCCCGGTTCATATCGTTCACTTCATCGGTCACGGCTACTTCGACCAGCAATGGCGAACCGGCGGATTGGTGTTGGAGGATGAGCAGGGCCAGTCGCATGCGGTGGATGCCGCCCAGTTGGGACCGCTGCTGCACGATCATGACGCACTGCGTCTCGCCTTTCTCAATGCGTGCGAGGGGGCGCGGGTGGCGGGTGGCGATCTTTTTGCCGGGGTGGCCCAGTATCTTGTCCAGCAAGGGGTGCCGGCCGTCATCGCCATGCAGTTTGCCGTGAGTGACGACGCAGCCATCGCCTTGACCCGAACCTTCTACGGGGCACTGGCCAACGGCGCACCTGTCGACAGTGCGTTGACCGAAGCGCGCAAGGCGATTTTTGGGACGGTCGCGGGCGCGGAGTGGGCCACGCCCGTGCTCTTCAGCCGATCGCCCGACACCGATCTCTTCCAGATGCCCGCAGGTGACTCGCAGGTGACCATTGCGCGCCAACCGTGGGAACCGGAGACGATTCTCATTGACGCAGGCGAGTTCATCATGGGCAGCGAGCCGGGTGACGGCATACCCGGCGCGGAAACGCCGGCCCATTCGGTCTTCCTGCCCGCTTACCGGATCGGCCTCTATCCGGTCACCAATGGGGAATATGCCGCCTTTCTCGCTCAGAACACTGCCTACGATCAACCGTCTACATCCGGCTGGTTTCTGCGGGAGCCGCCTTCCGGTCAAGAGCGGCATCCGGTTATGGGCGTGAGCTGGCACGATGCGATGGCATACTGCCAGTGGCTTAGCCAGGCAACCGGTCGTTGCTATCGCCTGCCCACTGAAGCGGAATGGGAGAAGGCAGCCCGCGGCAAGGACGGATATCGCTATCCATGGGGAAATGAGTGGGATGATGCACGCGTCAATCGCACCGGTGAAGCTGTCGCTGTCGATGCCATTCCCCAAGGCGGCAGCCCATTCGGCGTCCTCGACTTGATTGGAAATGTGCAGGAGTGGACGCAAACCCTTTGGGGGAGCGAGAGCCAGACCAATCTCTACCCCTATCCGTATAGAGTCGATGATGGACGGGAAGAAATCGAAGTTGGAGGCCGTCTGCCTCGCGCGTATCGAGTGCACCGGGGCGGCTCGTTCAAAGACAAGCCTGCCGATCTGTACGCCGGTCGCCGGCGCAGTTCGGACGCCAAAAGCGCATTGGCTTGGCGCGGCTTTCGGATAGTCATGGAGATTGCGGATCATGCCTCTACTTGAAGACGATGCCTTAGCGACCATTGATGCCGACGCGCTAAGCTTTCGTGAACGCGTCCGCAGCGGACGCGTCGTGCCAGTTCTAAGTGGTGAGATTGTCTTTGAACTATCCGTGGGGAGCCAGGCCGCTTTCGTCGAGAGTTACCAGCGCTATGTGAAATATACGCTGCAGCCGTCGCCCGATCTGGTTGAATTGGCGAAGTTTCATAAGCACTTTCCCCGGCCGAAGCCGTTCACCGACCAGGCGTTAAAGTTCGACTTTCTCAACTACGTCAAGAATCATATCTATCGATTGGCAAAGTCCAACGGCGCTGACGAAGATCAGATGGAAGAAGCCGCAGCCCAAATTGACGAGTTGACCGTTTCCGAATT
>CAYZLP010000009.1:0-18418 GCA_964478635.1 uncultured Caldilineaceae bacterium | reverse complement strand
AATGCGCGCCACGAAGACCGGGGCGTCTGTAACGTGCTCCTGCCGGACAATCCGGAAGAACGAAGCTATTTGGAAGATTATGTTCAGCGCGAAGCCAAATTTGAGGTCTTCTGGGGTGATATTCATCAATATGCCGGGAAATTGCGCCAAATTTGAGTGAAGCGTCGCTCCTGGAATCACATTTTTCAGTCGGACTTATGCCATCAGACACCACCGCACTATCTGAACCCGAACACGCAAACCCCTACGTTGGCCCCCGACCCTTTACCGAGCAGGACGGGACGCGCTTCTACGGCCGCCAGCGCGAGGCGCGGGATCTCCTGGCGCGGGTGGTTTCGGAACGACTGCTTGTCTTCTATGCTCAGTCTGGCGCGGGAAAGAGTTCGCTTCTCTACACGCGTCTCATTCCCGGCTTGCGCGATCAAGAAGGCTTCGGCGTGTTGCCTGTGGGACGGGTCTCCGGCAAAATGCCGCCGGGTATCGATGCCGTCGACAACGTCTATCTGTTTCACCTTATGAGCAGCCTGGATCAAAGCGATGCACACCCGGCGCGGCTCGCCCATCTTCCCCTCAGTGACTTCTTGAACCACCTTGTGGGTGAGACGGTCATCGATGAGACCGGCAAACGCAGCCGTCGCTGGGTCTATCGGCCTGAAGTGACGGTTGGCGAGACGTTTGGCCAGCCGACCCCGCCTCAGCGCCAACGCTTCGTGCTCATCATCGATCAGTTTGAGGAGATTGTCAGCAAATATGGCGAGCATTGGGAGGAACGAACCGACTTCTTTCGCCAGTTGAACCAGGCCATGCGCGCCGATCCGAATCTGTGGGTCGTGCTGACCCTGCGCGAGGATTACCTCGCCGCCCTGGATCCATACCGCGCGCTGTTAGATGACAAGCTCCGGGCGCGTTTTCGCATGGATCGGATGCGTGCCGAGGCCGCACTGGAAGCGATCAAGCAACCGGCTGACCGCGCGGGGCGTCCCTTTGCGCCTGGTGTGGCCGAGCGCCTGGTGGACGATTTGCGCCAGGTCCGCATCACCGGTCAAAAGGAGACCTATCCCGACCAATATGTGGAACCGGTGCAGCTGCAGGTGGTCTGCTACCGGCTCTGGGATCAGGTGGCGGCTGCCAGGGCGCAAATTCCGGATGGGCAGCGCGCTTCCGAGGATCAGATTACGCAGGCCGATCTTGGGGCTGCGGGCGACGTCAGTGAAGCCCTGGAGCAGTTCTATGCCGACACCTTGAGGGCCGTCGTCCAGGAATCTGATGTGGTTGCAAGCGGTGTCACCGAACGGGCGCTGCGGTCGTGGTTTGATCAAGAATTGATCACGGAGACGGGCATTCGCAATACCCTTCTCAGTACGGAGGCGGATGGGAAGACGGGCAGCCTGCCCAATGTGGCCGTGGAGGCCCTGAACCGGCGCTTCCTCCTGCATACGGAGTCACGTGGCGGCGGGATCCGGGTGGAGCTGGTCCACGATCGCTTCGTAGAACCCATCCGTGTCGGCAATGCGGCCTGGTTCGCCGAAAATCTGAGCCCGCTGCAACGTCAGGCAGCCCTATGGATCGACGAAGGACGCCCTAACGATCTACTCCTGAGCGGCGGCACGCTGGCGGATGCAGAGAAATGGGCCGCGGCGCATGAGAAGGAATTGACCCAAAATGAAAAGGACTTCTTGGCTGCCAGCCGCGAAAAACGCAACCGATATCGCATGCAGGTTGGCGCACTGCTGTTAATTGCCGGTCTTGGTCTGTTGGCCATGGGATTTGGGTTATTTGCCAGGCAACAGCGGGAAGTTGCCCTGGCAAATGAAGCAACAGCCGAAGCGAATGCACTTGCGGCCCGAAGCGCCCAGGCGACCGCAATCGCAAACGCTGACGAGGCGACCAGGCAGAAAGCCCAGGCGGAAACGCAGCGAAATGCGGCGCTTGTTGCCGAAGCCCAGGCGCGTGCATTGTTGGTGCAGCAGCAGCTTGCTGTTGACCCGATAGCCGGCCTCCATCTGGCGACTCATGCCGTACCCTCCGCAGCCCCGAATCGACAGCGACCTCTGGTGCCCGCGGCTGAATATGCATTACAACAGGCAATTCATGGGAGCAACGAACGAGCGTTTCTGCAATCGATCAACCGGCCACTCACTTCAAAACAGGTGGCGTGGCAGCCGGGTGAGACGATGGGCCTCCTCGCGGTTGGCGGCGAGCAGGGTGAGCTGGAGATCATCGACCGAGATTGGTCTACGCACATCATCAGCACCGGACTGACTGCCGAGGTCGGTACGGTGCTCTGGTCGGATGATGGCGCCCGATTGCTCGTACAGGCTGGAGAAGATTTGCAGGTCTGGCCGGCCGATGTACTTGATTCGTCGTCCGGCGCGGGGCCGGCAGTTTGCGGCTATGACATTCACTGCACGAGTGTCACGAACGTAGAGCCGAACTGTGCAGCATGGCAGCCCAGCGGTGACAGGGTAGCGTTGTGCCGCCAGGCGAAATCTCCAGAGAGTTCAATTGTTCTCTGGTCGGTTCCACCTGAAGTCACCGCTGGTATCTCTGTGATGCTGCCCGCATCGATCTTTGCCGACGCCATTGAGGCGGTGTCTTGGTCGCCTGACGGTCGCTGGCTCACAGCAACAGATGGGAAGAGCCTGAGAATCTGGCAAGCCAAGCGTGAAGTCATGGAGCCCGCAAATGTGTACGCACTACCTTGCGCTACCGCACCGAGGTGTAAAACCGCAATGCAGTGGTCACCTGCGATCAATGGCGGAGCGGAATATCTTGTCGCGACGACACCGGGCTATGTTCACGTCTGGTCACCCGACTCCAGCGAGGTTTTGCGGACGGTGAAACTGACGACCAGCGCCAGCGAGCCCTACACCTCACAAGGCATTCGGTTCATTGATGATAGTCGATTTGTGCTCTGGTCGAATCGGGACGCGCCGCAACTCCACAACGTGGACGGAACCTCCCCAATCTCTACTTTTGGCCCAAGTAGCCAAAATGTAACTAACGTCTGGATTTCACCGAGCCAGGATGAAATTCTTCTGGCTCTTGAAGATGGCTCGCTACAGCGCTTTGCAATCGGCGCATCGCCTGAGATGCTGACGGGATTGACCGGACATGGACGGCGCATCACGACCCTGGCCTGGCATCCAGCCCGTCCCTATCTGGCCACGGCGGCCCTGGATGGGACGGCACGAATCTGGTCGATGGAAACCGACGAACAAATTGCCGTGCTCTACGGCCATCAAAATGCGGACGCGCAGGAAGCGCTCATCGACGTGCTCGACATCCGCTGGCTGGATGAGAAACGGGTGATCACGTATGGTGAGGACGGTTCTTTCCGCATCTGGCAGGTCTTTGACGGCGTGCACGATCCTTGCGTCACACCCGATGGACAGCTCCAGCAGTTCTGCCAAAGCTATCCGGTGCCCGGCATTGAGTCGGCTGGATGGTCGGGGTCCGGCTACGATGCGTTGTGGACCATTGGTTTTGACGGTGGTTCAGGAGACTACATTGGCCAGTTGTCGCTGGAGAGCCGCGACTTCACAACCACCACGACGGGGCTTCAGCCTTTGCGGTCGCCATATTCCGAGCTACTCATCGATTCCAGGGGTAACTACATACTCACTCGTTCACCGACCGGTGAGGAGAGTATCGACATCGTGTCGCTGCCAGGGGGAGAGACCGCAGCAACCATCACCGAGTTCGCCGGAGACGAATATGGCGGCGGCGCTGCTTGGGTGGGCGAAGACCTGTTGATTAGTCGTCGGCAGACTGCGGACCACCCGCCGGATATGGCGCTGGTCGATCCCGCAACAGGCGCCGTAAAGCGCACCTTCGGCAGTGCCGAAGGGAATGGCCGCCCAGTCGATCTGCCCGTTTGGACCGCTGCCCTGGCTTCAGACGGCCGCTTGGCCAGCTTCCATACGGACGATTTTGATCGCTACGAATTGGCGGTTTGGGATTCGGAAGAAGCGGCGCAACCAAAGCAAATCTGGTCGACAGTGGAGGACGTTCCGAGTGGCGTCAGTCACCTGGCGTGGCCATCCGGAGGAAATCACCTGGTGGCCCTCTACATCGATGGTGGGTTGGGCATCTACGAGGCAGGCACGGGAACGGTTCTATGGCAGTGCACTCCTGACGACTCCTGTTCGCTGGAAAACCGAGTAGCCGCAGCCGAGTTCAGCCCCAACGGTGAGCAGCTTGCCGTTGCCCACATGGACACGGTCTCAGTGCTGGATGCCGCAACCGGCTACTTACTCTGGGAGGTCAAGACGCAGGACAATACCGTGCAGGGACTGACCTGGATTGAAGCGCCGCCGTGGCCCGGCGCCACCGATCATGCCGAACCCGTGCGCCTCCTCCTGCTGACCTGGTCCGGGGATGGAACGGCGCGCCTGTGGGATGAAGAGCATCTGGCTGAGATTGCCCGATACACCGGATTGGATTCAATCACGGATGCAGCGCTAAGCCCGGACGGCAGGCATCTCTTGCTTGTCTCGGAGAATAGGGGCGTCAACGTCTGGCGCTTCTGGCCGCTTGATCCGGAGGCGATGCTGGCGACGGCCGACTGTTTGATCACGCGCGGACTGACGCCGGCACAGGTTCAGGAACTCGGTATGCCAGAAGACGCCTCGGTCAGGCCTGTCTGCACGAGAGTAATGGGAGAGTAATAGGAGACCACGCCATGGCGAGGAACCGGATTCGACCGCTGATCATTCTGCTCTGTCTGCTGGGCATAGCGTGTGCGCCGATGCTGGGCGAGGCAGACGCTTATGCGCAATCAGAAGCGGGAACCTCGGATTCCAGCTTTGACTGCGGCGCACTCGTTGAGAATCTGAAGCAGGCCATACGCGCATGCCGGATCTTGAACGAAAACGATGCCTGTTACGGCAACCCCGCGGCCTCTGCCGCACCTACCCAATATCGCTTCTTTCGGCCCGCCGACCGACGGCCGATTCCAGATCTCGAGGCGATCACCGTAGATGACGAGACTGGCGTGGTGGTTCTCCACCTGGTCGCAGCCGGAGAAGGTGCACCGATCCAGGCGCTGTTAATGGGCCCAAACCAGCTGGATGGCGGTGCTGCGAGCATTTTCAATTATCGGACCCTGGGTCGTGGCGATTTCCTCTGCACTGCGACGCCGCCAGGGCTCATGTTGCGCACAGAGTCAGGAAAATCAGGTGCAATCCGGCTCAACGACGTCCAGATTGAATTGGGCAGCGTTGCGTTCATCACCGGCGATGCTGACGACCGCTGGCGGATTGTCAATTTCGACGGTCGCGTCACGGTGGGGGCAGACGGCGCCCGGCCACAGACCATTCCCCCCGGCTACGAAGTAACCATCCAGCCGGCGGTCGACGGCCTCCCGACCATTGGCACGCCGGCGCCGTCGGAACTGATTGCGTCGGATGCCCTCAACTGGCTGGCCTTTCAACCGGACGGTCTCCAGAGTGTTACGGACGTGAATGAGACGGTGCTCGGCTGCGGCGGAGGCCTGGCCTTTGGCGAGACCGTGACAGACACGATTTACTCGCCAGGCCAGGAATGTCTCTATCGTTTCTGCGCCGGCGCCGGCGACACGGTAACGATCAACATGACCGCCAATGGCGCATCTCTGGATCCCTGGCTCGATCTCCGTGGGCCGGACAGTTCGCTGGTCCGCTTCAACGACGATCTGACTTTGACCGATACCAACAGTCTGATCTGTAACCAGCCTTTGCCTGTGGATGGCTGCTATACGATCGTGGCCCGTCCTTTTCAAAATGAAAGCCGGGGTGAGTTTTCAATATCTCTGGAGCGCTTTGACTCATGCTCAACACCCGAGCCACGCTGTCGTGTCGTAAGCCGCAGCGGATTGATATTGCGCAGCGGACCGGATATTTCAGAAGCGGCTCTTGCTACGCTTGTTGAAAGCATGCGGCTGCAACCCATTGCCCTGAACGAGGACGGACGCTGGCTCGAGGTGATCGTGGCGGATTCAGGGGAGCAGGGGTGGGTGAGACGCACCTCCGAACTGGTCGAATGTGAAGTCGAGCCGCCCACGGTGACACCGACATCCACGTCCGTCAACACCACGACTCCGAGTCCGACCGAACAACCGAAGAAGACTCCTCGACCGACCAAAGAGGGTCCCTTCGAAGCACCGTAGCTAATGAAGAGGGCGCCAACGAGTGAGAGTCTGCAGTTATTCCTTTACCGGAGTATTTTTATGAGAGTACCAGTGCGCTCAAGAAAACGCAGGGGTTTGACCGGCGGGCTGGGCGCGTTCGGCGTATTTGCGTTCCTTGCGATGATCGTCTGTATCTGGATCGGTGATACAGGTTCTATACGCGCGGCAGACCCGCCCAACCAACCATTCCAGTTGATTTATTCCGCCACGGATGTGAAATATCGCATTTTTCAGGATGGCGTAGGCATGCTTGGTCGGACAGAAGGCACCCTCGACGTACCGGCGCTGAATGGCCCCGGCATCGTCAAGGCCTATCTCGTCTGGGCCGGCTTGGGTCGCGATGGCGACGGTGTGCTTCTGCGTCGCAATGCCGAAGCGGCCACGCGCATCACGCCCGATTTCACGTGGAACCGGGATACGTTCGGCGGTCAGCGGACCTGGGGATGCTGTGGTGAGGAGTTGACCGTCTACGCTGCCGACGTAACCGACACGAACATCGTGGTGACGGGTGACCACACCTATACGGTCTCCGATATGAACATCGTCCACCAGCGCAACAATGGGAGCAGCGTCGCCGAAAACTGGGGCTACTCCCTGATCATCGTCTACCAGGATCCGACGCTGGACCGAACGCGGGATATCTTTGTCAAACTGGGCAATGATGGCTTGTTTGCCAACTGGCGCGATCTCATCGGTCCCGACAGCGACGTACAATGTCTGGCTTTCCCGCCCTCTACGCAAGAACGGCGGGCCAACTACAGCGTTATCGTGGGTGGCGTGGAAAACGAAACCCGCCCGAATGCCCTCTGGGGCCGTGCGGGCAGCGAGGACTATCTGGACCGGGCTGCTGAAGGCGGCACCTGGAACCAGAGTGCCGGCTTGATCCACCTGCCGCCCAAGATTGTGGGTATCGACGGCGTCGGCGGCACCCAGCTTGACGGTCCGTTTGCCGATGACTCGGTCTTCCCGGAACCGGATGACGGTCCGCCCTTTGCCGACCGCAACGGCGACGAGTGGGACGAATACCAGCGCTTCAATATTGCCGTCAATCCGGGCGATGACTGGGTCTGTGTACAGGTTGAATCGGCCACGCGGGCGAACCGACCCGGTATACCGCCTGAGGGAGAGAAAAACGTCAACCGGGCGGCCAGTATTGGCTTTATCGGATTCATCGTCGTACTTGAGGATCTCACGGTCCCACCTCTGAAGATTACCAAACGCACCAACGGGCAGGATGCGAACGCCCCCAACGGTCCGGGCGTACCAGTCATCGAACCGGGCGCAGCCGTTACGTGGACGTATGAAGTGACCAACACCGGCACGGTCGACATTCCTGAATCCGGCATCACAGTGACTGACAACGTGGAAGGCGTCATCACTCAGATTGTGGACAAGGGTGATGGCGATACCGTCCTGGCCCCGACCGAATCGTGGCTCTATCAGGCCGTAGGCATAGCCATCGACCTGGGCAACCCGCCCGCTAAATCTAGCCTAACGCTGGTGCCCGGTGTCTGCACCCAGGGCAATGCGGATGCAGAGCCTCGCACGGCCTACACCAACATTGCCACTGTGACCACGGCAAGCGCGTCTGCATCCGATCCGTCAAGTTACTGCAATCCGCCGCCAGAGATCGCCATCACCAAACGGACAAACGGGCAGGATGCGAAGGACCCCGACGACAGCGACGTGCCGTTCATCGCACCGGGCGAGCCGGTGACCTGGACCTATGAGGTGCTGAATACCGGTACAGTGGCCATTCCTGAAGCCGATATCACCGTGACCGACACGGTGGAAGGGAGTGTCACGCAGATCGTCGACAAGGGGGATGGGGATGCCATTCTGGCGCCGGCCGAATCTTGGCTATATCAACTCGTGGGCACGGCCATCGATCTGGGCGACCCGCCTGCCAATCCGGACCTGGCGCTCGTGCCGGACGTCTGCACCCGAAGTGGTTTGACATCCCCATCGAGCATCGCCTACACCAATATCGCTACGATTTCCATTCCCGGCGTCTCGGCTTCGGACGCGTCAAGCTACTGCAACCCGTCTCAGATTGCGATTACAAAACGCACGAACGGCCAGGATGCGAACGATCCCAATGGCGACGACGTGCCCTTTATTGCGCCCGGCGCAGCCGTGACCTGGACTTACGAAGTCAGCAACAACGGCGGTGCAGGCATTGCCGAAGCGGATCTCATTGTGACCGACAACGTCGTCGGCGCTGTCACGGAAATTGCGGAAAAAGGCGATGGGGACGCCATCCTCGCACCCGGAGAGATGTGGATATATCGGGCCACAGGCCAGGCCATCGATCTGCGCAAGCCACCCGATGATCCGGCGCTCGTTATCGTGCCGGATGCCTGCACGCGCGGTGGCGCGCCGTCGGGGCCTGCCTACACCAACGTTGGCACGGTATCGACGCCCGACGCGTCTGCTTCCGATCTATCAAGCTACTGCAATCCGCCCGCATTGACCGAGTTCCTGCCGATTGTCTCGCAGCAGGAACTGGATTGGGGCGATAATCCGCCTCCTTTCGCCACCCTGGCTGAGGAGAATGGACCGCGGCACTTGCTTGCACCAGCCGGGCCAATGCTGGGCGCGCGCGTCGATGCCGAAGGGAACGGTCTGCCGTCAGAAGCTGCCGATGCTGACGATCTGAATCCGCCCGGCGCGCCGGATGACGAAGACGGCCTGCTGCCCGTTGTCCTGGAGCGGGGCAGCCCGGCGACGGTCACCATTACGGCAACCAATCCGAGTTCGGTCGCGGCGACGATCCACGGTTGGATTGACATCGACTTCGACGGCATGTTCGCCGTAAGTGAGCATTTAACGGAAACGATTGCGCCTGGTACCGTTTCACCTGAATCTTTTGTTTTGAACTTTGATACGGTAGGCTACTATCCACCGGAGAGCAGTACCTATGCCCGCTTCCGCATCACCACAGACCCGGCTCTTGTGGATGCCATTGGGCTGGCAGCCGACGGCGAGGTAGAAGATTATCGTCTGGCGCTCGAAGCGCCACCTGTAGACTGGGGCGACGCACCAAGCAGCTTCAATCGAACCGCAGAGGGGCAATTGCTGCCGCCCGCGCACCGTCTCCGGACGGACGGCCCCCGCTTTGGCATTCACGCGGACGCCGAAACGGTTGATCAACCATCAGACGGTGCGGACGGCGATGACCTGAATCCGTTCGAGGGACCGGACGACGAGGATGGGCTGCTGACTGCCGCATTGTACGGCGGGCATCCGGCTTCGCTAGAGGTGGCCGTGTCCAGTCTGACCGCGGGCGCGGAAGTTGTGGCGTGGCTGGATTTGAACGCCAACGGTTCCTTCGACACGAATGAGCGCCAGGCAGTGACAGTGGAGCCGTCCGGCCAAAGTTTTCAGACTGTGTCGCTGGCTTACCCCGATGTCTACATGCCCTTCACCGTTGATGACCCCTACTATCTCCGGCTGCGCGTTAGCACTGACCCGACCATAGCCAGTAGCCCTCTCGGCTATGCCGATGATGGAGAGGTTGAGGACCACTGGCTGACGGTTCGACCGACGACGCTTACGGTCCGCATCAGCGACATAGGCGAACCGGCCGAAAACTTGGTGCAGCGACGTGTCACTGCATCCCTCGCCACGTCGGACGGGACCTCCCTCGCTCACCAGTTTTTTGGCAATATCGTGATTGAGACGCCCGGCGAATGCTCCCAGCTGCCGCCCGACGCCGTGCCGCCGGGAGGATGGCGGCCTCTGAACTCGTCCGGCGAATTCTCGGTGGATTACACCAGCTGCCTATCCGAATCGGCGGCAATGAATGCTGCTGCCATCGAGACCGTTAACCAGGTTACCGATACGGGTTGTCGCCTCTCCATCCCTGGCGAAATGCAGGACGTCATCACCGTGACCGTATCACCGGTCGGGAGCGGCGCGCCCCCCAACCTAACATGCGTGTTGGAGATCGCCACGGCCATCACGCTGGCGGCATTCGACGCTTATGCCCATGACGACGGCACGGTCACCATTACCTGGACGACCGCGGTCGAAATCGACAACGCCGGATTCAATCTCTACCGGGCGCCGGCGGTCGACGGACCGTACGTGCGCATCAACCCACAGCTCATTGCCGGCCAGGGCACGGGAGAGGGTGCGACCTACAGCTTCGTGGACAGACCGCCTCCGACCAGCATGCTTCTCTACAAGCTGGAGGATGTGGACTACAATGGCGCCGGAACCTTCCACGGTCCGATTTCTCCTGTGCCGGCCGGTGAGTAAGATGGCCGCAAAAGGTGGTCGCAGTCGATCTTTCTGCCGCGCGCGCCTGCCGCTTGCGCTTCTGCTTGCGATGGCGCTGATGTTGATTCCGTCCCCACGCGCCGGGGCGCAGAGCGAGGACGCTGCCGGTCCCAAGGTGACCGTCCATGCCGGCACGCCTATGGTGATAGAGTTCGTTGCGGAGCGCTACGCCATCGAAACGGTCTCCGCAGCAGGCGGCCGCTATTCGACTATCGAAATGGCCGGCCTGACGCCAGGCGGCGAACCCGGCCAGCCGCAGCTGCCGGTATATTCGATCCTGGTCGGTGTGCCAGCGACAGAGAAACTGGCGTTGAAAGTCGTGCACGTTGATGAGTTTTCCGTCTCGGTTCCCTATCCACTTTTGCCCGCACCTGAGTCTATCCTGCAGGGAGATGGATTGGAGTGGCCCCCTGCCGTGGAGTTTGCTTCCCAAATTGCGCCGGATGCGGCCATTTACGCCACCGATGCATTCTTTCCGCAGATTCCGGCCGAGGTGAGCCTAAGCGGCTACGTGCGTGACCAGGCGGTTGCCCAGATTCGCTTCCGCCCGGTGCGCTATCATCCCGCGCGCGGCGAACTGCGGATTGTCACGAAGCTGGTGGTGGCGTTGACGTGGGATGAAGCGCCGGACGCCCGGCACTCCCGGGACGGCAGTCCCGTTTCGGAAGAATGGCTTGCGCGCATGCTGCTCAACTACGCTGCCCTACCGCGTCCGGCGGTTTCAAGCCGGACTGGCAAAGACGATGTCAACCCTGAGGCGACCATCCTCACCGGCAACTCGCAGCGCGGAGACGTGGGTCCCGGATTGAAGATCGGCGTCGATGACGGCGGTCTTTATCGGCTCACCTATGCTGATCTGCAGGGCAGCGGCTTTGACATTGGGACAGATCCGCGTCGGTGGCGCATGGACCATCGCGACGGGGAAATCGCCCTCTTTGTGGCCGGTGAGGAAGACGGACGCTTCGATCCGCAAGATTATCTGATCTTCTACGGCGAGGAAGTGCGCGATCTCTACACCGAGCGGAACATCTACCGCCTGAGCATGGGAAGCGGGCCGGGTCTACGTATGGCTGTGCGTGACGTCGCCCCCGATCCCGCCACCCCCCTGCTTTCGACCCGCTTTTCCGTCCGGTTTCATGCCGAGGAAGATACGCGCTACTGGCAGAATATGCCCGCCGGCAGCGGCTCGGACCGCTGGTTCTGGGAGAGCCGTCTGGGACCGAATACCCAGGGCCTGCCTGCGGCGCGTTCGTACACGTTGCGCTTGGGCGCGGTTGCATCCCCGGCGCCCGCGGCAACCCTGCGCGTGCGCCTCATGGGCTTTACCGGTTTGGGACATCGCACCCAGATCGTGCTGAACGACCAGCTGGTCGACGATCGGGCTTGGAGCGGACAGACGGAATTCACCCATGAGGTCGCCGTGGATCACAATCTGCTGCGGGCGGGTGATAACATCCTGCGCGTCCAGGCGGTCGACACCGGCGCAGTGGTCGATCAGCTGCTTGTCAACTGGATCGAACTCGACTACTGGGGCGATTACCGGGCGACGAATGGTGTATTGACCTTTGGGGTTCCGACGGGCGGCCACCAGCGCATTCAGGTGGACGGTTTCGTGGGCACGGACCTCACGCTCCTCGACTTGAGCGAAGGGCAACGTCCCGTTCGGCTCGTCAATTTTGCTGCAACCGGAGCGGATGGTCGCAGTACCCTGCTCTTCAGTGACTCGCCGCACCCCGAGATCCGCTATCTGGCCCTGGAGAGCGCTATGCTTAAGTCACCGGCGGCCTTGACGCTCGATTCTCCCAGCGGCTGGCGGTCGCCCGACAACGGCGCCGACTACGTCTTGATCACCCACGATGCCTTCTACGCGGCTGCATTGCGTCTGGCCGAGCATCGGCGCAACCAGGGCTTGCGCGTGGCCGTGGTGCGCGTGGAGGATCTCTATGATGAGTTCAACGGCGGCATCTTCAACCCCAGGGCAATCCGGGACTTTTTGGCCTATGCCTACGAGCACTGGCAGGGCGCCGCGCCGAGCTACGTCCTGCTCGTGGGCGACGCGTACCAGGACTATCGTGACAAATTGCAGACGGGCACCCGCGTCTACGTGCCCTCGCAGAATATCGAGAGCAGCCTCTTCGGCGAAGTCTCTTCGGATAACTGGTTCGTGACCGTCAGCGGCGCGGATCCCCTACCGGACATGCTCATCGGTCGTCTTGCTGTCGACTCGCAAAGCCAGGCCGATGCTGTCGTCGACAAGCTCATTGCGTATGACGCCTCGGCGGCCGACGAAGGTTGGAATCGGAGTGTTCTGTTTGTCAACGGTACCGAGACTGAAGTCTTTCCGGCCCTTTCCAATCGGCTTGCGCTGCATCTCCCCTTCGGTTATGTGCCCAGCTTCCTCTCCCCTGTCGATCGCGCGCCAGAGGCAGTGCGCGCTGCCATTGTGGACCAGATCAATGAGGGGCGCGTCCTCGTCAACTACAGCGGTCACGGGGAGTATTTCAGCTGGGGACTGGAAGCGTCCGGCAGCGGCCTCCTCTTTGCCGCGGATGATGTGGCGCGTTTGAGCAACCGCGAGCGGCTTCCTCTTATTACGGTCGCCAATTGTCTAAACGGCTTTTTTGCGGGCCCGGCCGCGCGACCGGCCTTGGCCGAGTTGCTGCAGCGGCGGGAAGGGGGTGGCGCACTTGCGGTTTGGGCGCCGACCGGCCTGGCGCAGCCGGAAGGCCATGCTGCCCTCTTCACGGCCCTCTATCAAGCTTTGTTTACCAGGGACTTAACCACGCTCGGCGCATCTACGGCCGCGGCCAAAATTGAGGCCTATGGCATTAGTACAGCGTGGGGAGAACTGGCCGAAACATATGTGCTCTTCGGTGATCCGGCGAGCCGACTGGCCATTCCGCCTGTCAAACCCTATGTTGAAGCAGCCACCCCGGCTGATGGGGCGACAGGCGTGCCGATTGACCCGACACTGACAGTCCGCTTCAATAAAGCCATCGCGCCCGCGACATTCCAGCTTCTGCTCGATGGGCAACCTGAGGCCATCGCCGCAGCATGGAACGAGGCCAACACGGTCGTCACGGTAAACGGCCTGCGCCTGGATTACGGCCGATCCTATCGTATTGCCGTCGCGGCGACGGACGTCTTTGGTCGTCCCCTCGACAGCGGTCCAGTTGCGAATCCGTGGTCGATTACGATTTCGGACGACGCGTTCCCCCCGTCTGTGGAAATGACGGTTCTGGCCGGTTCGCCAGATCATGCGCTAACCACGACGCCGATACAGTTGGTCTTTTCCGAGCCGGTTCGGCCGGAAAGTGTGCGCATCGTCTCTACGCCTGCGGTCGAGGGCGCAGTTTTCTGGCTTGATGCCGCGACAGGCCTCTTTCATCACCAGGGCATGCGTCCCAATCAGCGCTACACATTTACCATTGAGGATGCCGTAGACGCGACCGGCAACCATCTTTGGGAACCCGTACGTCTCGCTATCTCAACCGTAGATACAACTCTCGTCTTCTTGCCCATCGGAGGCCATTAGACAGGGTCTGGAGGTGGCCTGTAGAATCGGCGCCGCCTGCCGGGGTGACAGTCACTGGCATAGAAATTCGGGCTGAACAGACTCGCTTGCGCCAGTGACTGTCACTCCCGTGAACTCGTTCAGTCCGCGGCCGCGATGGCGCCGGCTTCATCCGGATAGGCCGCAATGGCTTCGTTGAGGCGAGTGAGTTCGAAGATCTGTTGGTAATGATCGGTCAGGCCTACGGCCAGGAGTTTCTGTTTGTTGCGCTGTACGCGGATGAGCAGCGTGACGAGCAGGCCGATGCCGGAACTGTTCATGTAGCCGAGGTCGCTGAAGTTGAGAATGATGGTCCGCGTACTGCCGTTGGAGGCTTCGGCGTACGCGTCCATGAGGGGGCCTTCGGCCATGCCGGTCAGGTCGCCGGCAATGTCGAGTATGGCAATCTGATTCGATATGCGGCGGGGGGAGATGGCTACGGTCGCTTGGGGCATGGTTCCTCCTCTGTGCAGGTCTTACTCGTGGACGGCGGCCAGTGCCGTGGCTTCGTCCGGTAGGATCGACATGAAATCGCTCAGGCGGGTGATGCGAAAGATCTCGGCGTAGTGATCGCTGAGGCCGCAGGTGGCCAGCCGGCGCTTGCTCTTGCGCGTTTGGGCCAGCAGACCGACGATGAGGGCAATACCGGTGCTGTTGATATACGAGACGTCGGCGAAGTTGAGCAGCACGGTCGGCGTTGCGGCGGCCCCACTGTCAGCCCCAGTGTCGGCATAGGCGCGGTTGATGGCCGCCTCCGCCTCGCCGTTGATCTCACCATGGAGATCGATGATGGCCACGTCGTCGACGACGCGCACTTCTGCGGAGAAGGGTCGGCTGTGACTAGGCATGGTTCTCTCCTTCAGACAGGCGCATGATCAGTTCGATTGTGTGGTGGACGCCGTCGCTGGAGGAAATTAACTCGTCCACCATGTTTTGAATCAGGAACAGGCCCCACCCCCGGGGCGTTTGCAGGCCGGCCAACTTGGCCTCCAGATCGGGCGTTTCGGCGGCCCCAATCTCCTCATGGCCGCCGTGATCCACAATCCGCACAATAACCGCTTCGTTCGAGGCGTCGACCGACACAGTCACAGGCTGATCGTCCCGATAGTGGTTGCCGTGTTCCATCGCGTTCATGGTTGCTTCGGCTACCGCAGTTTTGAGCCGATCCAACCGGGCCGCTGCCAGAGGAAGCGGCGCGACGACTTGGGCCACTCGTTCCATGGCGATGCGTTCATTGCCCGGCGCACTGGGCACGGTGAAGCGGGCCAGCTGCTGCGCGTCGTTGCCGGCGGTCCTGACCGAGGCCGTCCGATCGATCCGACCCCTGAGCGTCACCATCGTCACATCGTCCTCCTGCTCCCACTCCGCGCCGGTGAATTCCTCCATGGCAGTCAGCAGATGGTCGATCAGCGAGGCATTACCGTCGTGGTCGCCAATGAGCGCCTTCAGGCGGGGAAAGCCGAACATCTCCCCGGCGGGATCGTGGGCTTCGACCAGACCGTCGGAATAGAAGAGCACTTCATCCCCCGCGTTCAGAATGGCCTCTTTCTCTTCATAGTGCATGCCGGGCAACAACCCCAGCGGCATGCCCGTGGCCCGCAGTTCGACCATGCCATCGGCCGTCCGTAGGTAAGGCACGTCGTGGCCGGCATTGGCATAGTGAAGTCGCCCCGTGGCCGGATCGAGCACGGCGTAGAGACAGGTAACGAACATGCGCTCGGGAATGTCCGGGCAGAGCAACTCATTGACCCGCTCCAGTACCTCGCCCGGACTCGCCAGACGCTCGGCCGCCGCCCGCAGAAGGGTGCGTGTCGTCGCCATGACCAGCGCAGCCGGCACGCCCTTGTCGGTGACGTCGGCAATGATGAAGGCCATGCGTCCATCGGGCAACTCGATAAAGTCGTAGAAGTCGCCGCCCACGGCCCGGGCCGGCTGCCAGTGGACCGCGACCTGCCAGTCCGCCAGTTCGGGCAGGCTTTGGGGTAGGAGCGTCTGCTGG
This sequence comes from uncultured Caldilineaceae bacterium, assembly GCA_964478635.1. Classification (GTDB taxonomy): domain Bacteria; phylum Chloroflexota; class Anaerolineae; order Caldilineales; family Caldilineaceae; genus JAGRCP01. Next base: position 2,413 of record CAYZLP010000009.1, on the reverse strand, counting down.
ATCAGGCGGGCGACCCGCAGTTCCTGCTCGATGCGTTCCCGCTCCCGGGCTTCGATCTGCTGCTGGCGGGCGAGTTGGGCCACGCGCACGGCCGGCGCAGCCTGGGCGGCCAGGTCGGCCAGCAGCTTGCGATCGTCGGACGAATACTCTTGCTCCGAGAGGCGCGGCCCCAGGTTGATCATGCCGACCAATTCGCCCTGGCTCACCAAAGGCACAATCAGGGCGACGCCTGCTTTCCGCAGTTGCGCCAGTCCCTCGGAGGCGAGATTGAGCTTGTCGACCTCCACAACGCCGGACGCGCTTTGCAGATAGGTGAGCAGCGGGTCGTTCGGCGCGATATCCAGATCGATAGCGGTCGTCACGGGCCCAGCGGGCAACGGGACCGCCTCGGCAGCTTCTGCAACGGGCGTGGCTTTGTTGTTTCTGCGCCAGAAAGCAAAGGTAGTCATAGTGACCTCAGTGTAGCGCGCAAGCGTCTGGAAAACGTTACGGAACGCGTGACAGTCGGTTGATAGACCGCAGATGACGCGGATTGGGCGGAATGATGCGGATTTCTCCTGGATTCATGTTGAGGGTTTCGCATACGGCCGCACCTCGGCTTGTCAGGATAGCTGCAGGATGGAATTTCCGGTTGATTGTGATGTCAGGCTTGACAGGTGTTGTTGCGTGCAATAAGATGGCCATCAAAATAGCCATTTGGAGGCCACTATGTCAAAACAGTACTCAATTGCAGAGGCTCGCAATCATTTTGCGGCCATCATCCATGACCTGGAAACGACGCCGTCGATTCAAGTTACGCGGCGAGGCAAGCCGGTTGCCGTGCTGCTTTCCGTCGAGGAATATGAACGTCTGACAAAATCCGGGCCGGGCTTCTGGGAAAGCTATCAGTCTTTTCGACAGGCAGCGCACCTGGATAAGCTTGACATCGAACCGGAGGTCTTCGCAGGTGTACGCGATTCTTCCCCGGGACGGGATGTGGCATGGTGATTCCTGTCTATTTGCTCGATACGAATGTCCTGGCCGAACCGCTGCGTCCCGTGCCGAATGCAGGCGTTCTGGCCCATTTGCGGCAGTACGAAGGCGCGATCGCCATTCCTGCAATTGTCTGGCACGAAATGTGGTTTGGCAGCTATCGCCTCCCCGCCTCTGCCAGGCGGCAAGCCATCGAGAGCTATTTGACGCAGGTCATTGGCCCCAATGTCCCGATCCTGGCCTACGATTCCCCGGCAGCTGCCTGGCATGCAGCGGAACGTGCGCGCTTATCCGGGATCGGCCTCACCCCGCCCTTCGCCGATGGCATGATTGCCGCCATCGCAAAGACGCAAGATCTCATCCTCGTCACCCGCAACCTCACTGACTATCACTCCTTTCAAGGGCTGCGCCTGGAAAGTTGGCACGATCATGACGACGGGTAACCGCCGACACGGATCGAAATCGTCTCTGCGGCCCTCTGCGCCTCTCTGTGTAACGCCCTGTGAAGTTTGCCCGCCGCTACCCTAACTTCCGCGCAAGAAAGACAATCGTCCCCGTGTGTTCCGGCCCGAACTCCTCGTCCGTATAGTCGCCCTTGACTTGGATCTCCTCGAAGCCGGCCATCTGCAGCATCAATACCAGCTCATTCTTGAAATACCAGTGGTTCTGGCCGGCGTGAATCTCTTCTTCCAGCAGCGTCTCGCCGTCGTACAGGCGATAGCGGCGCTCTTCGCTGATGAACTGCTCCACCGGGTCCACGCCGGTCAAGCGGCGATGGATGACCAGGCGCCGTTTGCCGCCCAACTCCTTGGTCACGTGGGGCATCCACTCGCCGGGATAGGTGCGCTCTTTCTGGGGGTTGCTGTAGTCGTAGTCCCCCCAATCGCCCCAATACGCATTGAAGGCCAGCACACCGCCGGGTTCCAAATGGGCACGGAAGCGGCGCAGCGCCTCCAGTGCGTTGTCACGGCCCATGACGCAGGTGAAGCTGCCGCAGGGCACGTAGATGGAGGCGTACCGTTTAGGCAGGTCGAGGGCCTGCATGGGTTGGCAGTAGAGCACGGGCGAGAGCCCTTCCGCCTCTGCCTTTTGCCGGCAGACGGCCAGCATGTCGGGCGCGCTGTCGACGCCCTCCACCGCCAGGCCGGCCTGGAGATAGCGCCGCAGCAGACGCCCCGCCCCGCAAGCCACGTCCAGGGCCAGGCCGTCCGCCTCCTCCACCACGCGTCGATAGAAATCGTGATCCCAGGACGGATCATCGTAAGCCGACCAGTGGAGCGCGGCCAGGCCGGAATAGAGATCGACTTCGTCAAAGGTCATGGTTGTTCGATTCCTTGTGTGTGAACGCTGGACTACCAGTATCCACACGGATGCCGGCGCGTGCAAGTAGGCTGCAACAATTCGCAATTCACTGCAGATGGACCGCGGAACAAACCGGATA
>CAYZLP010000008.1:7876-21474 GCA_964478635.1 uncultured Caldilineaceae bacterium | reverse complement strand
GCAAAACTGAAAAGATGGTGTTTGTTCCAATAACTTCTATTCTGACTATCGCATGCTTTATCGTCTCGATATCCTGACAATAGTCAGTCTGCCAACCCGGTAGACATCCCAAACATGGGTTCCACCCGACGCCGCCATCGCCGCTCGAAATCCGCAGCCACACGCGCTTTCAGTAGGTACTGTGGCAGAATGACTTTATGCACGCGACCCGCCACGCTGGTGAAGCCAACCGTTGAGCGGAAGAAATGATGACCACAAGACGGAGCAGGAGGGATGCTAGATGAAGGTCTTAGCTTTGAGCGTCGTTCGCCACACACGCAATTACGAAGCCATGGTCCAGTTTTACCAAAATACGCTGACGATGGAATGCGTAGAGTCTTGGGATGAACCCGACAATCGGGGCACACTCCTCTCTCCAGGAGAAAGAGTCGGTACGACAGTGATTGAAGTGCTGGAACTAGGAGAAGAAGCAAAGCCGGACACGCGTCCGGAAAATGTCGTGCTCAGCATTGAAGTCGAGAATGTAGATGAGTGGTACGCTCAATTGGTCGAGAAAGGGGTCATGATCGCCCGCGGGCTCGAAGATGCTCCCTGGGAACATCGCAGTTTCGGTATCGATGATCCAGATGGTTTTCGGATCTGGTTCTATCAAGATATGAGCGACAGAAAAGCGTAACCGCCCTGCCCAAATCGTGGACGACTGACCCCCGGTTTCGGATTTTCGCTGCGTAACGTGAACGAGAAAGCAAAGCAAGATCGACCATGCAAAGCGTCAGAAGCAGAATCATCATCTGGACTATCAGAAACCGCCACCTGTTGAAGCTGAAGCTGAGACCCGAAGTCATTGATGAGAACTTCTCCGTCACCAAATTCCGGGAAGACGTTGACAAATCGACCGCCAGAATGAAGCTACCTCGCGATGTCAGCGCAGAAAAGCAGCAGATCCGCGGGATCAATGCGGAGTGGATCATTCCCGAGCAGCCCGTAGACGGCAAGGTGCTGTTGTACATTCATGGAGGGGGCTTTATCTCAGGCTCGTGCCAGACGCACCGTATGCACGTTGCGAAATTCGCGAAAGGCAGCCAGGTCAGGGCATTGGTTTTTGATTATCGTCTTGCGCCGGAGCACCCGTTCCCCGCAGCAGTTGATGATTGCATCATCGTCTATGAGTGGTTGCTTGAGCAGGGGTACAGAAGTAGCGATATTGTCATTGGCGGCGAATCTGCCGGCGGGACGTTAACCTTGTCATTGCTGCTGGCGTTGAAGGAGAGAGGGATGGATATGCCCAAGGCAGCATTTTCCATTTCTCCCGTAACCGACCTGCGCTGTTTGGCAGACTCGTTTCGCTACAATGCCAAACATGACATTGCGCCAATGGGCTCCTGGGATCTGTGGACCCAATACTATATCGGAGAGAACGATCCGATGAACCCCTTACTGTCGCCACTGATGGGGGATTTCACGGGACTCCCGCCACTCTACATCTGCGTTGGCACCTATGAAATTCATTTGGATGATTGTGTGAATGTCGCCGGCAAGGCCCAGGAACAAGGTGTCGATGTGCAACTGGCGAAGTGGCCTAAAATGGTCCATGCCTTCCCAATCCTGTCTCCTCTTTTCCCAGAGGCCACTCAGGCAATGAACGAGATATGTGACTTTGTGAAGGAACAGGTCTATGCATCCTAATAGTCTGTTAGGTGGATTATTGTCATTCTGAATGGGTCGACCGCGCGACTTGGGATACGGCGTCTGTCTAGTGAAGAATCTAGGCGTTGCCGGAGCATAGATTCTTCACTAGACAGGCGTTAAGTCCGAAGATTTGGGGTCGACCCGTTGCCGCCCTGCGGCCGTTACACGAACAGAATGACAATTACAAAATCCAAGGTAACAGAGCACTGGCAACAGAATCGTTACAAAAATTTGATCAAACCTATGGAAGGTTTAATCAAGCTGCATCTAGAGGATCGGTCCCACTTCAAAGCGCGGCGCACCCGCTGACCTGCCCGTTCGGGGGTGCGGCATATGCCGATCCCGAAGCCGATTGGCCAACCGTCTAAAGTTGCTGCGACCCAAGAAGAGCTGTCAATGAAAAGCGCGACTTCGTTGCTCGCTTGTCCATGTTGCGGACTTCGCACCCTGGAAGAACGTTATAAATACGAGATCTGCCCGGTTTGCTGGTGGGAAGATGATGGGCAGGATAACCAAGACGCCAATGAAGTATTGGGTGGTCCCAACGGGCGGCTCAGCCTGACGCGTGCGAGAATCAACTACCTTGTATATGGAATCTGCGTGCCGCACCGCATGAATCTGCGTCGCTGGCAACACCGACCGGATCGATATACGCCCGGCCGGCGTTTCGTGCTGATTGACAACGGCAGCGCAGTGGCCGAACCGGAGGCAGACTGGCGCAGTTCTCCGGCGCTACGCTTGAACCTCCAACCCTTCCACCTCGAACGCTATTTCGCCCAGCACGAGTTCTCCGCGCCCTACCTGCTCTGTTCGTCCGATTGCGAAAGCCTGACGGTCGGTGAGCTGCTGGCCTTTGAAGCGGATGCCGCGGAGCGCTTGGCCGGGCTCTGGCTCGGCTATACGGAGGCGCCCGGCGATCCGGCCCTGCGCAGCGCCATCGCCGGGCTCTATGCCACCATGAGCGCGGACCAGATTCTCGTCCACGCCGGAGCCGAAGAGGCGATCTTCAACTTCATGAATGTGACGCTCCAGCCCGGCGATCACGTCATCGTCCACATGCCCTGCTATCAGTCCCTGTCCGAAGTGGCCCAGAGCATCGGGGCCAAGGTTTCGGGCTGGATGGGTGATGCCGACCGGGGGTGGGCCCTGGACCTGGACGACCTGCGCGGCCTGCTGACGGAGCGCACCAGGCTCGTCGTGGTGAACTTCCCCCACAACCCGACCGGCTTCCTGCCCGATCACGAGTTCGTGCACGAACTGGCGGCTCTCTCTGCACAACACGACTTTCTCCTCTTCTCGGACGAGGTTTATCGGGGCCTAGAGCTGGACCCGGCCGACCGCCTGCCGCCCCTGGCCGACCTGGATGACCGAGCCGTCTCACTAGGCGTCATGTCGAAGAGCTACGGCCTGGCCGGCCTGCGCATCGGCTGGATCGCGACCCGCAACCGCGAAATCTACAACGACATGGCTGCTTTCAAGGACTACACGAGCATCTGCAACAGCGCGCCCAGCGAGTTCCTGGCCACCCTTGCCCTGCGCCATGCCGGCCCCATCATCGACCGGAATCTGACTATCATCCGCACCAACCTGGCGCACCTGGACGCCTTTTTCGCCGACCATGCCGATCGCTTCCGCTGGCAGCGCCCCAGGGGCGGGTCGGTAGCCTTTCCCCTCCTTCTTCAGGACGATGCCGAGCGCTTTTGCGCCGATCTGGTCGAGCAAGCCGGCGTCCTGCTCCTGCCGGGCACGCTCTACGGACCGGGCCTGAACGCGGTGCGTATGGGTTTCGGCCGCAAGAATTTACCGGACGCGCTGGCGCGGCTGGCGCGCTTTCTGCAGGATTGGGGATAGGGGACTTCCTCACCCCAAACCTTTGGGACAATCTTCCCACCGCTTTGTGACCCTGGCCCGATGACATTGGGACGGCCGACCTGTAAGATCCCTTTTGTCAATGTCAGTGAACCGATGAACAAACAAGGAGATTACAGATGAATCAGTTGAGTCGTGCCACCGGTCTGAAGATTGCGGCGGTCATTCTGTGGACGATCGCCATCCTGGGTATTGTGACGGTCGGGATTCCCGTTTTGACCGGCAGCCGGGCGGATGCCGACGGCCCCTTTTTCTGGTTGGTGATCTTTAGTTTTGCGGTTGATGCGATTACGATGGTGGTTGCGTACGGGGTATGGCGGGCAGAGCGGTGGGGCATTATCCTGGCCATCGCCATCAGCGCCTTTAACGCAGTTCTCAACACGATGGGCGCACTCGGTGACCCCAATCCGGGGATGAAGATCATGACCGGCCTATTTGTCTTCGCTTCCCTCAGCGTGATATACCTCTGTCTGCGCCGGGAGCCGAACACACTGTCTACGACCGGTTGAAGGTAGCAACGCCGACCAATCTGTACGAAACCGGGAGCATTGTCTGCACAGTCAGTCCAGCGGAAAATGCTCCCGGCTCCAGTCTCAGGAAAACCACCATGGTCAAGATGCGCGGCCAATTTGACGGCAATTACCTGCTCTACCGCATACTGACGATAATGGTACTCTGCGGCTACAGCATTCCCCTTTATATGGGCATCACGCTCACAATCCCCATTACGAATACCATCCCCATTACGAACAACGTCGCCACGTGGAGCCTCAACATCCTGGCGGTGGCCGTACTGGCGGCCACGCTCAAGCCGGTCTGGAACTGGGTGCAGCCCCGGGTCCATCACCTGGTCTATGCCATGGATGATCCCCGGCTTGAGATGATCGGGCAGATGAGTGACTCCCTGGCCGCCGCATCGCCGGAAGAATCGGTGCTGTCGACCATTGCCGAAACCATCGCTCGTACCGTCAGGTTGCCCTATGTACAGATTGCAACCGTTGACGGCGCTATGGCAAGCTATGGCGCACCGAGCAGCGGAAATGAACTGCGGCGGATTGAGATCAATTATCGTGCCGAGGTGGTTGGATGGCTGGAGGTGGCGTCACGCCTGCCCGATGTTGCCTTGAGCAGCAGCGAATATGCCTTGCTCAGCAGCCTGGCCCGGCAGGTCGGCATCACGCTGCACGCGGCCCAGCTGAGCGAGGCCCTGCAAGCTTCCCGGGAGCAACTGGTGCTGACCCGTGAGGAAGAGCGCCGCCGCATCCGCCGGGATCTCCATGATGGCCTCGGCCCCACGTTGGCTTCCCTGCGCATGCAGTTGAGCGCCGTGCGTCGCCTGCTGCGCGAAAATCCGGATGATGCGGAAGCGTTGATCGACGAATTGCAGGCCGATGTCAGCGCGGCAACCGCGGAGATCCGCCGCCTGGTCTATGAATTGCGTCCGCCGATGCTGGATGAGCTGGGGCTGGTCGTGGCGCTCAGAAATTTCAAGCTGGGTGATTCACAGACCCGCCTTGAAGTCATCGCACCGGAGCCGATGCCACGTCTGTCGGCGGCGGTTGAAGTGGCCGTTTACCGCATTGCCGGTGAAGCCATTCACAATGTTGTCAAACATGCCGGAGCCAGCCGCTGTGTAGTTGAAATAGAAGTGGAAACGGGACAGCTCACGCTGACAGTAACCGATGACGGCCGCTACTCACCGGCCGATCACACGACCGGCATTGGCCTGGAGTCGATGCAGGAGCGGGCGGCCGAACTGGGCGGCACTTTCTCCATCCAGCCCGCCAAAACCGGCGGCGCCCGTATCACGGTCCACTTGCCGCTGGAGCGATAACGATGGACAAACTAACGATTCTCATTGCCGATGACCACCCCGTGTTTCGCAAGGGTCTGCGGACCTTGCTGGCCTCAATGCCCGATACGGAGTTGGTCGGAGAAGCAACCACCGGCGAAGAAGCCGTCGATTTGGCCGAACAGCTCCAGCCGGACGTGATCCTGATGGATTTGCAGATGCCCGGTGGCGGTGGTCTGCCTGCGATTCGGCGGATCGTCCAAACCAGCCCGCATATTCGCGTGTTGGTCGTCACCATGTTCGATGATGACGATTCGGTTTTTGCGGCCATGCGGGGCGGCGCACGCGGCTATGTGCTGAAAGATATGAATGACGACGAAATCACCCGGGCCATCTTGGCCGTGGGGAATGGGGAAGCCATCTTCAGTCCGGCCATTGCCCAACGGATGATGAATTTCTTCGCCGCCCGCCCCGATTTGCCCGCAGATATTTTCCCGGAGCTTACCGAAAGCGAGCGCAACGTGCTGCGGCTGATGGCCCAGGGGACGAGCAATGAAGCGATTGCCCATCAGCTATCGCTCAGCAACAAAACGGTCCGCAATTACGTGTCCAACATCTTTAGCAAACTTCAGGTCGCCGATCGGGCCCAGGCGATTGTGAAAGCGCGGGATGCAGGGTTGCGCTGAGGATTCGGCGGCAGTGTCGACACGGTGAGAGCATGGGTCTCGGCCTGTCGCCGGTTTACTCTTCGAAAAGGGCGTTGACGCGCGCATTGGCCTCGGTGAGCGCGGCCGCCGGATCCGCCTCACTGCGCCAGATTGCCTCCACGACCGGCTGCATGATGGCTTCGATCTCCTGCACATGCTCCGTCACCGGAAAGAAAAAGGTCTGGCCTTCCCCCTTCTCAAGATAGTCAGTATAGGCACGCACGTTCACGCCGCGGGCATCGTAATGGGCCACCATGCGGTCGACACCGGACTGAATTGCCGGGAAGACGACGCCCTGTTCGCCAACCAATAGCTGACAATCGACCGATCCCAGGTGCTTGACCCACAGCCAGGCGATTTCGGGATGTGGCGTGCCGGTCCAGATTGAATCGGCCAATCCGTTGAACATGCTCATGCGGCCGTGGGGACCGACCGGCAGCGGCGCAAACCCTACGGCAAAGGGCGCTTCGTCAACATAGGTGCGAATCATCCACGAGCCATCGGCAATCAGAGCCGCCTCGCCGTCGAGGAAGATTTGCCGCCCGTCGCGCGCGGCAATTTCGTCGAACGGCGCGTGGTACCCCAGCTCGCTGATCAGGCGCTGATACCACCGAAACGTCTGGCTTAGGGCCGGGTCATCGTAGCGGTAGTAGTCGGCAAACATATAGTCGGTGAAGCGAAAGCCGTTGCCCGCGGCCAGTCCGCTCCACTGGGTCTGCCCAAAGGCGCCGCCGCCGTCCACGCCCGCCATGGTCATGCCGTAGCGAGTCACCTGCCCGGGGTCGAAGTCGGGGCTCAGCCCGTTGTTTCCATCTGCGTCCAAGGTCAGACGCGCCAGGATGACCTCAAAGGCGCCGCCGTCTTCGGGATTCCAGGTTAGATCGTTCAGTGACGTTGTCGCCACCCCTGACGCAGTCAAAAGATCCAGGTTGTAGACCAACGCGACTGTGTCCCAATCCTTGGGCAAACCGTAGCGCATACCGGCGCGCATCCACATGCGCGGCAGACGACCGATGTAGATTCCGTCATTCAGCTGATCCCGGTCCACCAATGGCTCCAAATCAAACAGTTGGCCGGCAGCCGCGAGATCGGGCAGTTGCTTGAGGTGGTTGACAAATACATCAGGCGCCTGTCCGGATGCCATATCAGCCCTCAATTTCTCCCAATAAAGTTCCTCGGGCGTTTGTTCGATTTCAATGGTGATGTGGGGATGATCTGCCATGAACTGCTCCGCGCAGGCAGCGTAGGCGGGAACCTGGTTGGCATCCCACATGGCATAACGCAAGCGTACTGCGTCGGGGACGGGCGTGGGCGCCGGCGGCGTGGTCGCCACCTCGACCGAGAATGGCGTGGGCGTCGGCACATCTACAGGAACCGGCAGTTCGGAAATGTTGCATCCCCCTAGCGCAAGGGCGGCGAGCAGCATCAAGGTGACAATTTGGAGCGCCCGTGGCGAAGGACGCCGGCGCCGTTCGACGAAACGGACCATCAAGCGTTCTCCTCTCTTTGCCGGCCCGCCGGCGACCCGTCCGCCCGAACCGCACTCGGTGCCTCCGCGTCGTGGGTGACGCCGTCCTGCGCGGCTTCGGGAAGGGGATGCAGTCCGCTGCGGATATGGAGATCCTGTTGGGGATAGGGGATCTCGATCTCGTTGGCCTTCAGCGCATCCCAGATCTGCAGGCGCAGTTCGCTCGCCACCTTGTTCTTCATCGTGGCGTCGCTGACCCAGGCCAGGACGAGAAAGTCCAGGCTCGAAGCGCCGAAGTTGATGAGAGGGGCTACGGGCGCCGGCTCGGAGAGCACGTCAGGATGCTGGGACGCCGTCTCAGTCAGCAACTCTTTGACAAAATGAGGGTCGGCGGCATAGGTTACGCCGATGGGCACTTGCGTTCGCACCAGGCGGCTGCTGCGCGTAAAGGTCTTGACCGTCGAATTGAGCCAATCTTGATTGGGCACGATATATTCCACATTATCAAAGGTGCGCACCACGGTAGAGCGGATGCTCAGCTTGTCGATCGACCCCTCGGTGCCGGCGATTTCGACCCAGTCGCCCGGGCGTACCGAGCCCTCAAAAAGCACGATGATACCGCCAAGGAAGTTTTTCAGCACATCTTGAAGGGCAAAACCGACGCCGATAGAGAGGCCACCCGTAATGGCGGCAATGGTCGCTGGGTTGACCTGCAGCATCCGCAAGACGCCAAAGAGCCCCAGCGCCACCAGGCTATACTGGATTAGGGTCAGCGCCGCATCCAGCGAGCCGATGTTGACGGCCGGGCGCCGACCCACAACGGCCTTGATCAGATCCTTGAGCAAGCTGAGCACCATGATCCATAGATAAAAGCCAAAGGTGATGATGAAGATCATGCCGATGGTCAGCCAGCCGTCGGCCAGGGGCATCACCCTCGCGCCGGAAATTGCGGTCAAATCGCCCACGACATTGAGCGTCAATAGGATCACGCTCACCACGACCAGGGGGCCAAATAGTCGGCGCTGGTAATACGCAACCTTCGCCTCATTGCCAAAAGCATAGGCGATTCCAAAGACGAGTCGATACAGGAAATAGAAGGCGAAGAGAACGATCAAATCGACAAGCAGACCGCTATACCAGCCTTCGGCCACGGCGAAGACGTACCCCGCATAGAGCAGCAGAATTGCGAGGCCAGGGAATAGTACTTGCTGGATCAGTGAACGCACGCGGCTGCCCGGACCGTGGCGCTCCACCAGGGCTTCGGCCAAGGCTGCGTCATCTTGCAGGAGGGTTGCATAATAGAGGCGCTCTTCGGAAGCAGCCAAGGCGTCGGTTGCGCCTGAGGCCACCTCTTCGCGCTCGTACTCGTCTTCGTCCTGGCGTTCGAGTTCATCCAGCCGCGTGCGCGCCTCCGCCAGCAACTCTTCGCGCAGAACCTCTTCCTGGGCGCTTGCCCGCCGGCGCATGCGATGGGTGATCCAATACGTGATGGCCCACGCGAGGCCTACTGCGATCAGCCCAACCAACAGCTGCTGCTGGATCGCCGGCCGTCCGACAATCTTGAGAATGCTGGCCCAGAGATCGGCCAGGACCTGGGGCGCATTTGCTCCGCTTTCCATCTGCAGTACTCCTGATGTATCACTGTCCGGGCCTATTCCGGAAAGTCATTCGCCAAACCCATGTTCCGGTGAGCAGTTGCCGGACGCTGGTTTGTCATCTTGCCTTCATTCATTCCCCGCTTGCTGCCACGCCATTTTCCCGATGCACTGCTTCCACGAAGGCGGGCACCGCAATCTGTGGATCGGCACCGTCGACCAAGACTGCTTCATAGAGGAGATCGCCCTGGGCCTCCAGCCGGGCGAAATTGCTGTTCTCCACCACCAAGGCCGCGGACTTGGCCTGCTCACGAAAGCCTTCGATATTGGGATAGGCGCTCAAATCGACCGTCACGCTGGCGCTGACGTGACTGCCCGTCGCCGCCAATTGCTGCTGGCTGGCCGGCAAATTCAGAAAACGACTAAACGCGACGGCAGTGTCAGCCGCCAACTCATCCGCATCAATGCTGACGACTGTCCCCGTAACTTGCAGCATTGGCCGGCCGGCCATGACAGGTCCGTTGGGCAGCGGCGCCACACGGAAGCGATCGTCACCCACCTCCTGCCGGAGGCGGGGCAAGGACCAGGGCCCGCTGACCAGATAGACCGCCTCTTCAAAAGCGAAGGCATCTTCAGCGGCCCGATGGTCAAAATACAGATCGATGCCGGCCTCGGGATCCCTGAACTGCAACCGCGCCAGCCAGGCGGTAAGTCCATCCACCTGGAGGATGCGGCCGGTATAGCTGTCAAATTCGAAACCGCCGAAAGGATCCATCCCCCAATAGCCCCAGAAGAAGCCTACCGGCAGTGCGAGACGGGTTTGGGAATCTACGGTCAACACCAGTTGTTCCATATCGATCGGCGGGTCCGCAATGTAGTCAAGATTGTGAAATAGGGCGAGCACTTCCAACGATTCAGGGATTCCATAAAGCCGGCCGCCATACCGCATGGTCTCGACGGTTTCCGGCAAGAACTGTTGCAGCGAGCCGGCCGCGACCCGTTCCGTGAGGTCCAACAGCAAGCCCGCTTCGGCCAACGGCGCAAGCCAGCGGCTGGACAACAGCAGCATGTCGGGATCGGCGGCGTCATCGGCTGCAGAGTCGTAGGCTTCCTGAAAACGGGCGACGATCTGCTCTCCGTCAACATAACTCAACTGCAGCGTCATGCCGGCGCAGGTCTCTTCAAAGTCACGCGCCAATTGTTCCAGGGTCTGCGCTTCACCAAAGCGCAGGCTGTGCCAGAGGTTGACGGAGGCCGGTTGGGTCGGGCATAACTCCTCGGCTGCCGTGACTTGCGGAAGCAGGCCGTACTCTTCCTCGAATCTTTGCAGGCTCAGATCGACCATGGTGTCCAAAGGCAACACACCCTGAATAACTTGCTGGTAGGCATCAAAGAAGCCGAGCGCGCCGGCGTTGAGGTCGTTCCATAAAGCCCGATTGACGAAGGGCACGATCTCGGCCGTGCGGCTCTGGCGGGCGACTGTCAACGAATTTAGGGGCAGGCTTGGTGTCAGGCGTACCCGATTGTTGGTTGGGGCCAGCCCCAGATCGGCCATCGTAAGCGACTGCTGATTCTGCGCATCGGTTAGAAACTGGGCCAGGCTGAGCGCCTGGGCAAATTCGCGATCGTTGGAGACATTCGTAAAGGCAAGGGCATCCAGGGCCAGGAAAGGGCTGGGTGCGCCCCCGTTCGGCCCGGTCGGCAATAACGCCACGCCCACAGCATCTGGTCCCATGGCCGCGGTCAGGTCGACCAACTCTATCGAATCACCTATGTAGTAGGTGACTTCGCCATCGATGAATGCCTGTTGCAGGGCCTGCGGATTGTCTTCCAACAAAAAGCCGGGTAGCGTGCGCGCCGCGGTCAGGAAATCCAGCCAGTTGGCAAAGCCTCCCTGGCCAAAGAGCAGGCGACGCTGGCTGTCTGCGAAGCCGCCGTCATAGGCACCAACACCCCAGTAGGACGCGATGAAGTGAGGGCTCTGGGCCAGGGATTCCCCTTCCTCGATACGCTGCACGAGTTCGGAGATGGTGGCCGGGGGCACATCAACCAGGGTACGGTTGAAGTAAAGGACCTGGATGTGGGCCGCCATGGGCAGGGCATAGAGGCGCGTTGTGTCGGAAACCATCTGAATCGCCGGCGAGAGATAGGTTGAGAGATCGAGTTCGAGGGGGGCCAGATCGCGGATCAATCCCGCTTCCGCCATGGCATAGACCTGGGCTGCGTCCGCCAGCACGATGTCCGGACCCAGTCCGGCGCGGCTGCGGCTCTCCAAACGATTGATCAAGCTTTCTTCCGGTATGGCCTGGGCGATCACTTCAACGTTTGGATTGAGATTCTGATAGGCCGTCAGCATGGCGTCCAGCGCTGCGGCTTGCGCGGTGTCCCAGGTATGCCATAGCAACACGCGTTCTTGGCCGGGGCCGCTGTCCGCCAAGCGATTGGCAAAGCCAGGGCTACAGGCGGCCGGCATGAATAGAGCGAGAATCAATCCAAGCAAAACTGACAGACGAAACATACAGCGCTCCGTAAGGAATGGCTAAAGCCCGGGTGCGCGGAGCACGAGACGCGGAAAATCTGTGCGGGATTCTTGCGCAGCGAGTTCAGTGTCTGGCCTGGGGAAAATTGCGATGAGAGCCGCAAGCAGAAATCCGACCGTCGGCGCAATGTTCGCGCGACAGCCCGAGCGACCACATTTAGCCAAAGTGCGGATAAGTCGACATGCAATTGTAAATAACGTGACTCGGCCAAACGCCGGAAACGGCCACAGCCTGTCACCGGATTCAGTATACTATAGGCCACGGTGTAACCGATAAAGCGCCGCTGCGCTGCCTTGTGCGAGTGCATGCACGGCAAGTTTCTCGCCCCCGCCGCAATCTGGACACACGCCGGCGTTTGTCCTGCCCCTTTCCCCCGATCCCCCCCTTGATTCATGTCGCACAATATGTTACTATTAACATATGTTTTGAGTATCGATTTCCAGATCGCGCTGCAACACGCGGGGTTCCATGTCCATTCAATACGCCATTCTCGGATTTCTCAGCTGGCAGGCCCTCTCCGGCTACGACTTGAAGAAGCTCTTCGAAGCCTCCGCCGCGCTCTACTGGTCGGGGAACAACAATCAAATCTACCGGGCCCTCATCCAGCTCCGCAAGGCAGGGCTGGTGACGGTCGAAACCCGCAACCAGAGCAGCGGCCCATCCAAGAAGATTTACACGATTACGCAGTCAGGGCAGGACGCGCTGCGCGCATGGGTGCGCACCGCGCCGGAAGCGCCCCTGCTGCGCAACGGCTTTCTCGTCCAGCTGGCCTGGGCCGATCAGCTAGCGCCGGCGGAGTTGGATGCATTGCTGGCCCGGTATGAACATGAAGTCGAGGCGCAACTCCTCATTTGCCGGGAGCAGCGGCGGCGGGACCGGTTGAATCCGGCCCGTACCGCGCGGGAGACTCTGCTCTGGCACGCAGTGGCCGAAAACCCGGTCCGCCATTTCGCGGCCGAGCTGGCGTGGGTACAGCAGCTGCGTCAGCAGCTGGCGGCCGGGCAGCCGTAGGCTGTGGGTGAGATCCAATCCCTTGCTGAAAAGCGAGGCGGAAACCGGCGCTCGCGCGGCAGGCGAACCTCCGTAGGCAGGGGCAAGACAAAGGCAAGGTGCACCATGAGCACAGAGGCAATCTACAAGTCAGCGGCAGGTCAGGCAGCGATCGCGGCGCTCTACGAGCGCGTGCTGGACCAGTGGCCGGTCCCGGCCGACCGGCTCGTCCTCCCCACGCGCCACGGCGCGACCTTCGTCCTGCGCTGGGGCAATCCGGCCGGACGACCGCTGGTATTGCTCCACGGCTCCGGCTCCAACTCGGCCACGTGGCTGGGGGACGCGGCCGAGTATGCAGCCCCGTTCCGGGTCTATGCCGTGGACCTGCCCGGCGAGCCCGGCAAGAGCGCGCCGGCGCGCTTTTCGTGGGAGGGATCGGCCTTCAACGAATGGCTGACGGACGTACTCGATCAGCTTGGTCTGGCGACCGTGAGCCTGGGCGGCATGTCGCTAGGCGGCTGGGCCGTCATCAACTATGCAAGCGCCCATCCGGAACGGATCAGCCATGCGATCTTGATCGTGCCGTCGGGCATCTGCCAACCGCGATTGGGCTTCGTCGCGCGCATGATCGGCTACGCGCTGCTCGGGGCCCGCGGTCGCGGCCTGATGAAGGAGTATCTCTTTGCCGATCTGGAAATGTCGCCCGAGTTGGACGAGTTTCTCACGCTCACGGGCGAGCACTTCAACTACCGCACCGGCGCGCCGCCCCTCTTCACGGATGCTCAGCTCCGTCGCCTGACCATGCCGGTTCTCTTCCTGGCCGGCCGTCAGGATCGGCTGCTCGACACCACCAAGACTGCGGCGCGTCTGGAAGAGCTTCTGCCCGATCTCACGGTCCGGATTGATGAGGATTCGGGCCACGCCACGGTCCACACCGCGGCGGCGGTC
>CAYZLP010000008.1:0-7776 GCA_964478635.1 uncultured Caldilineaceae bacterium | reverse complement strand
CCACGATGACGCACTCGAGCGCAACCATTACCTGGGAAAAACTGACCCTGAAGCTTCGGAACCCGTTCCGGGTTTCCTATGGCGCCAGCGAAACCCGCGACGCATTCTGGGTTCGACTGGCCGGCGACGCCGGTTGGGGCGAAGGCACGATTCCGCCCTATTACGGCATCGCGGAGGAGGAGATGACCGCGCGCTGGGCGACGGCTGCGGCGCGTAGGGATCCGCTGCCGGACGAGCCGGAGCAGATCGCCGCATGGGTGGGCACGGCGGGACCGGCGCCGGCCCGCTGCGCCCTCGACCTTGCCCTGCACGATCGCATGGCCCGCCGGCGCGGCCTGCCCCTGTACCAACTCCTGAACCTGCCCCGTCCCCATGGGTTGGAGACTTCCTACACCCTTTCCATCGGGACCCCGGCAAAGGTAGCCAAACAGGCAGTCGCCGCCGCCCGCTACCCCATTCTGAAGCTGAAGCTCGGTGGAGATGCCGATCTGGAGACGGTGGCAGCCGTGCGGCAGGCCAGGCCCGACGCCCGGCTGCTGGCCGATGTCAACGGCGGTTGGACGGTCGAACAGGCCATCGCCCTGGGCAAGGCGCTGCCCCGCTTCGGACTGGAGCTGATCGAGCAACCCGTGGCAGCCCGTGACCTGGAAGGTCTGGGCGCAGTACAAGCGCAGATCGATCTGCCCGTCGTTGCGGACGAAGCCCTGCAGACGCCGGCGGACCTCGTCCGCCTGGCCGAGCTGGGCGTTCGCGGCGTCAACCTGAAGTTGATGAAAATCGGCGGAATCGCCCCCGCGCTGGCCATGTTGAGGCAAGCCAGGCAGTTGGGGATGCAGATCATGCTCGGTTCCATGATCGAGACGTCGTTGGGCGTCACGGCCATCGCCCACCTGGCTGGGCTGGCCGACTGGCTCGATCTGGATGCGCCGCTGTTGCTGGCCAACGATCCATTCGAAGGCGCACTTTACGACGGTCCCCGCATTTCCTTGCCCGATCGTCCCGGCATCGGCGTACGCCGCCGCTGATCCGCATGGCTGCGCGTCCGCCGCATCCGGTTTGTTCCGCGGTCGATTGGGATTGCCCCCGCCCGACGCCTTCGCTATACTGACTGTAATCGTTGCCGAATTGCGCTCCCCAACGCCGGACGCGCGCTGCATCATCCGCAAGAGGCGCCCATGGTCGCTGTCATCAACTTCTACCGGGTGCATGAAGAGTATGGCGAATTCTCTAACTTCGCACCCTATCCGCTCGAAATTGGCGGCAAACGTTGGCCCACGTCAGAACACTACTTTCAAAGCCAGAAATTTGCCGGTACGCCCGATGAAGAAGAAATCCGGCTGGCGGCCACGCCAACCCTGGCGGCAAGAATAGGGCGAGATCGAAATCGGCCCCTGCGGCCTGATTGGGAAAGAGTCAAGGAGGACGTTATGCGCGCCGCGCTGCAGGCGAAATTTACCCAACACGCCGCGCTGCGCGAACGCCTGCTGGCAACCGGCGACGCCCTGCTGGTCGAGCACACGAAAAACGACGCCTACTGGGGAGATGGCGGCGACGGGACCGGGTTGAACAGGCTGGGAAAATTGCTCATGGCGCTCAGGCAGGAGCTGAAGGAGGAGGCGCCGGTGCAGCAGTCTGACTTCTGAGAAAAATCAGACTTCTAGCGCGACCGCGCCGGAGTGACAGTCACTGGCGCAAAGGAGTCTGGTCAGCCTGTATTCGTCAAGCCAGTGACTGTCACTCCGGCGAAATCGCAAGCAACCCCGTGTCGCCGGCTACCGATCGGAGAGACCATGCGGATCACGGATTATGCATTCACAAATGGCGATGCCGAATACGCGCGCATCAAGGAACTCCTGCTGGAGATCGAGACCCATCCCGATGTGGAAAACAACTGGGATCCCGCCCGTCTGGACTGGTGGCGCTACAGCATCCATGCCGAGAAAGGGGCGGAATTTTTCCGGGAGAATGCCCACTACTGGCAGACCGCAACGGACCGGGTTGTGGGACTCTTCATCTCTGAATATGGGCGCGATGATTTCTTCATTGTCGTGCATCCGGCCTTCTCCTCCCTCTTGCCTGACATATTGCAGTGGGGGCTTGAACATTGGGCGCCCGGCAAGCCCAAAATCAGCACCTCGGTCTACACTTACGGTCGGCAAAAGATCGAGCAGTTGCTGGCCGCCGGCTTCTACGAGGACGGCCATGAAGCGAATGTCAGAACATATCTCCTGCAGGACTATGATTTCTCCTATGACCTGCCGTCGGATCTCACGCTGCTGACTTTTCCGGAATATGGAGACTACGCAAGCCGGATCAAGCTCGTACACAACGCCTTTGGCAACCTCGCCTATACGGAGGCCCGCCTGCGTTCGCTGCAGAGTTCCCCGACCTACCGGCCGGAACTGGATCTGGTCGTGGTGAATTCCCAGGGCGAGAGCGTGGCCTACTGCATGGGCTGGGTGGAGGAATTCGATCCCAGGGCCGGCTACATTGAGCCCATGGGCGTCCATACGGACTACCGGCGGAGAGGCTTGGGAACGGCCCTGGCCAAAGAGTGCTTCAAGCGCCTGGCCGGCCTGGGGGTAGAGCGGGCGACCATCGCCTCCCATGCCGAGCCGAATGTCGCCAATTTTCTCTACGATTCCCTGGGTCCGGCACGCATCAAACAGGCCTATCGTTATTCCCTGGATATGGAGCAATGACCGCTGCCGGTCTCGGCGTGCGCCTGTGCGCCTTTTTCTGGGACTACCTGCTGATTCTGCTCTACGTTTTGCTGCTGGCGCTGCTGGCCTGGCTCGCGCCGCCGCTGCAGGCCCCCTTCCGGCAGCCGGGCCAGCGGGATGCGGCCGCGTTTCTTGTGCTGGTGCTGCCGGTCGCGCTCTACTTCGCCCTGGCCGAGGGCCGCGACCAGGGCAGAACCTGGGGCAAGCGCAAGCTGAAGCTACGCGTGGTCCGGGCGGATGGGGGACCGTTGGGGCTACCGCGTGCGTTGCTGCGCACGGCAGGCAAATTTCTGCCCTGGCAACTCGCCCACCTGGCCATCTTCCGCAGCCTGCCGGACAGTGCACCGGCCCCGGGCATGCTCTGGCTCCTCTATGGATTTGCCTATGGCCTGGCGTTCCTCTATCTGCTGACCATCTGGCTCCGCGCCGATCACCGTGCGCTGTATGACTGGCTCGCGGGGTCGGCCGTGATCAGAGCGGGATAGACCGCGGATTGGGCGGATCTTCGCGGATTTCTTCAAAGAGAAGCCGCCAACCCTTCGACAGGCTCAGGGCAAGACCTTCGACAGGCTCAGGGCAAATCCGCCGCATCCGCGTAATCCGCGGTCTATCGACGAATGATTCAGAATATCTTGTTGCCTGGGACATTCATTTTCGCTATACTGAAGCCTGCTGTTGCCGAGGTGCAATCCCGAGCGTCGGCAGCCATTCTCCCGGTCCTTATGGAAGTTTCTGTGCCGCCGGGCAATCGCCCGGAGCGCCTGAAAGGGAATCGAACGAATCAGTACAGCATCCTGGTCAATCAACAACACCGGATCTGTTCTGTCTGGGAGGAAGGTCATGCCTACGAAGTCGAAATCACCGATTCCCATTAAAGATCGTCCTGGCCGTCGTCTCACCACTGACCGGCCACCAACGCATCGCGGCGAAATGATTCTCGAGGAATTTCTGACGCCTCCCGATATGACCCAGGCCAAACTTGCGCGTCGCCTTGAGGTGTCTTATCCGCGGTTAAATGAAATCGTGAAAGGGCGAAGATCCGTCACGCCGGATACTGCTCGGCGGCTTTCGCAAGTGAACCAAAGGGCGCAGTCCTCATATGACCGTATCCATCCGCACCGCTACGCCAGAAGATATTGAGGCGATGATTGCCCTAGACGCGGTTTCCCGCGCCGACGAACAGCGTCGGTCCGAGATTCATTCGTGGGTCAGCGCCGGCAGCGCGGTGATCGCAAGTGATGGTTCATTTGTCGCAGGCTATGCCGTTCTTGAGTACTCGTTTTTTGGGCAAGGTTTTGTCGCCATGCTTCAGGTCGCCCCCTCTCACCGCCGGCAAGGCGTGGCAACCTCGCTGCTCCTCCATCTTGAGCGCACCTGCCGCACACAGAAGCTGTTCACGTCCACAAACGAGTCCAACACACCCATGCAGGCGCTTCTCTCGACCCTCGGGTACGAGCCAAGCGGTGTTGTTTACAACCTCGACGAAGGCGATCCGGAGCTCTTCTATTTCAAGCCCGCCAACTCTGACACATCAACGAAGCAATGAGGCGGTCGGCTGGCAACCTATGGTGAGCGCCGGGAGGTTATGAAACAGCCATGAGCATTCCAAAGCAGCTCATGCGCCGTTAGTGCGCACGAAGGCGTGCGCACTGGACGCAGAAACCATGATCTCGTAGCGCCTTCAGTTCGCCTTGAGAAGCTGTCGGCGATCGAGAAGGGCAATACAGCATTCGGATCAATGATCAGTGGCGCATCTGTTTTGAATGGCTTGACGGCGATGCATTCGACATTGAAATCGTCGACTATCACTGAGGGAATATGCTCTCCAAAACCAAGATGCCTCCAGTTTACCCGGGCGGAATTCTCTACGAGGATTTCATCAAGCCGCTCGGCATCACGCAATACCGTCTCGCCAAGAAGATGCACGTCTATCCGCGCTGAGTCAACGAGATTGTCCACGGCAAGCGCGCGATCAGTGCTGATACAGCACTCCGTCTAGCGAGAAATTTCGGAACGTCAGCAGAGCTATGGATGGATCTGCAGGCGCATTATGACCTTGAACTGGTAAGAGACGAAGGAGAAGAGCAGATTGTGGCCGAAGTCCAACCGTTGAAAACCGACGAAGGAGCCGTGCAAGGGGAGATCGAGCGCTTCTTTCGAGACTACGTCGCCGCGTTCAACCGCTCCTTGGGGGAATCGCCCGATTTCGAGACGGTGCGCGCGGCCTTCGCGCCATGCTTCGTCGCGGCCGGCCCCACAGGCGTTGTCTGCGGGCAAAACGATGACGAGTTCCTCAATACCCTCGAACAGGGCTACGCCTTCTACCGTTCGATCGGCACGCGCAGTATGACGCTGCTAAAGGTTGAGCTTACCCCGATTGATGCGCAGCACCAGATGGCCCGGGTCTTCTACTCGTCCGAGTACGAGCGCCAGGACGGCCGGTTCGTGAACATCGACTTCGACGTGACCTACATGCTGCATATCGAGAACGGGACGCCCCAGATTTTTGCCTTTGTGGCGGGCGACGAGCAGGCCCTGCTCCGCGAGCACGGCGTGCTCTCGGGCGAGTCAATCAGATGATGCTGCGCAACCAGTCAGTCCTGCTCATGCCCATGATCGCGTAACTTTTTCCTGCAATCCTTCACCCGATCCAAACATGGCCCGAACTTAATCAGGTCCTTTCAAAGTTTCCGGAGACTGAAGAATTCATGATGAACAAGACAATATTACAGGAAGCCTTCTATCAAGAGCTTTTCGATATCCTGGAGGAGACTTTCGATACTCATCACGACGTTTATCTTGACAAGGGCACATCGCTACTGATGACGCTGGATCAGATTGGTGCGCCTGAAGCCTCGATTCCAGTTGGGAACCGGTGCGCCACAATTGCGGCCCAAGTTGAGCACGTGATCTATTACATGGAGGTGCTGGAGCGATTTATATTGGGGCAGGAAATAGTAGAACTGGACTGGGGCGAAATTTGGAACCGGGTGAGCGCAGTGACGGATGAGGAATGGGAAGACCTCCGGGGTAGGGCACGGGAAGCCTATGCACGACTCAAGGCCCTGCTGCAGAGCATTGACGATTGGACACAAAACGATGCCCTAGGAGGGTCAATTGCGATCGTGGTGCATACGGCGTATCATCTCGGTGAAATACGACAAGCGCTCTGCACCGTTGGGAAGGTGGGGCAGTGATAATCATGACGCCCGGCGCCGGGTGACGGCAGATCCGTTCGACCGGGCTATGCCCGCGGCCGGGACCAGGCCGGGTCTGCCTCCCTACGACTACCGGGAGAGCGGCAATAACAATGAAAAAGGGGCTTGGCTTGTACGAGGTGATGCCGTCTCTAGATAATGGGGCGCCAACGTGGCATTCGAGCAATGGAGAAGAATAGACCAACGACTGGAGGCAATTCCGGCGATGAATAAGAACTTGTTGAATGGGCTGGGGCTGCTGCAGGCGTTTATCGGCATCGGGGCGGTCGCGGGCGGTCTGGCGCTCATGGTGGACCCGAGCGGCCAGAGCCTCGGCGTGCCCCTTGACTTACTCGAAAACACGCCCTTTGCAAGCTTCCTCATGCCCGGCATCGTGCTCTTCACGGTCAACGGTCTGGGCAGCCTGATCGGAGCCGTCGCCTCCTTTACGCGCCATCGTTATGCGGGCAAGGCAGCCATGGCCCTCGGCGCCTTTCTCGTGGCCTGGATCCTGATTCAGGTCCTTTGGATGTCGGGATTCCACTGGCTCCATTGGCTTTATCTCAGTCTGGGAATCGTGGAGGCCGTTCTGGGCTGGTCGGTCAGGAAAAGCTAAAGACAGTCCTGCGCCGGCCCATCCGCACGACAGACTGAGCCCAGCGGTCCCTGCTTTGGGTCATTGTGATCGCATGGACTTCGAGCACACAGGCTGCTACAATGTGGCGTAACAGGAGAAGCCAATATGAAAACGATGTCGACTGAAATGAACGCCGTTTCTGCTGACGCCCCCGTGCAGGTGCTGCTCTCGTACCGTGATGAAATTATGCGTTTGGCCGCCTGCCACGGTGCACACAACGTTCGCATCTTCGGTTCGATGGCGAGCGGACAAGCGACGCCTGATAGCGACCTTGATCTGTTGGTTGATTTTGAGGCTGGAAGAAGCCTCTTGGACCGCATTGCCCTGATGCAGGATTTGGAGGATCTACTGGGCATCGACGTTGATGTTGTCACGACGCGCTCTGTGCATCCCGACTTGCAGGCTGAAATTGTGGGGAGCGCCCGACCGCTATGAGCAATCAGAGGATCTATATTCGCCACATGCTGGAATGTGTTGAGCGCATCCAGGACTACACCGCGCCGGGCTATGCTACATTTGCAGAAGAGACCATGATGCAAGACGCCGTCATGCGTAACTTGGAAATCATGGGAGAAGCAGCGAAACAGGTCGGCCCGGAGTTCCGCTGCCGTTTTCCAGACATACCCTGGCGTCAGATTGCTGGAATGCGCGACGTGCTGATTCACGATTACATGGGCGTCGACATTGATGAGGTATGGAACGTCGTGGCCAATCATCTTCCGGAACTGAAGGCGCAACTCGAGGGCATTCTCCGCGAAAATGACGAAGGACAGGCAAAGCATTGATCCGATAACATCCGCCCGATCCGGCCTCTCCTGCGGTCTATTCTATGCCATGTAGCGTCCCAGAAAACGCTTCTCCGCCTCGACGCTGCCGATGAGGATTAGCTCGGCGCCGGCGGGCAGGGGCGCGTGGGGATCGGGATTGATGGTGGTCGCATCCCCTTGGCGGAGGGCCACGACCGAACAGCCGGTTTCGTTGCGGACCTCGCTCCCGGCGATGGATTTCCCCACCAGGCTCGCCGGAACCTCCACCTCGAAGACGTCCAACCCCTCCGCAACCATGAGAATATTGCTGCGGCTGAGCAGACTGATGATGGCGTTGCTGCCCATGGAGGCGTAGGAGAGGACGAAGTCCGCGCCGGCCCGGTGCAGGCTGGCGATGTTGCGGTCCACCCTGGCCCGGCTGATGATCTGTACGTCGGGCCGCAGGCGGCGGC
>CAYZLP010000007.1:12971-21644 GCA_964478635.1 uncultured Caldilineaceae bacterium | reverse complement strand
ATGATCTTGATGGGCGGATGTGCGTCTGTCGCAGCCAGGAGACCGGCCAGGCGCGGCTGCAGGATCGAAGGCGTGCCCAGGGCGTAAAGCTCGAAGTCCCGCCGGTCCCCCGTTCGGTTCTGAACGACGCGAATGGTGCCGTCCCGGTTGGAGAAATAGAGGGCCGACACGGGGTTGACTTCGTCGATCCATGCGGTCAGGCGGCGGGCGGCTTCCAGGGGCAGATCGATCTCGTCCAGCACCTGACCCGTGACCGGATCGCCGATGATTGCGCCCTGAGCGGTGACGATGGGCAGCGTCACCTTGAGCCCGCCCAGGTGGGCCCGGACGTATTCCAGCGTGCGCCCAGTGGCGATGGTCACGGGCACGCCCGCGGCCTGGACCGCGGCCACGGTCTCGATGACCCGGGGGCTGATTTCCGACGCTTCGTAGGGATGGATGATCGTGCCGTCGAGATCGACAATCACGAGATCGAAGGGCTTCTCAGACGGCATGGTGAAACTCCGACAATGGAACGCGGATTAGGCGGATTGAGCGGATCAACCTGATAGAAAATCCGTGAAGATCCGCCTAATCCGCCCGATCCGCGTTCCATTAGATTTGAATGCGAACGACCCTGTCCAATCCCGCGTAGTCCTGCTCGACGTCGATGCGGCGGACGGCGGGGATGAGCTTTCGGGCCAGGTCGACGACGGCCGGGCCCTGGTCGTAGCCGATCTCCAGCAAGATCAGACCGCTGGGCAGCAAGTAGTGCGGCGCGTCGGCCAGAAGTCGGCGAATCAGATCGAGGCCGTCGTCGCCGGCCTCCAGCGCAAGGCGGGGCTCGTAGTCGAGTACGTCCCGGTCGAGCGTCGCGTAGTCGGTGCGGTTGATGTAGGGCAGATTGGCCACGATCAGATGGACCCGTTCGTCCAGAGCCGCCAGAAGATCACCCTGGCGGAAGGTGACGCGCTCGCTCAATGACAGGGCGGCGGCATTGGCCCTGGCGACTTCCAGCGCATCGGCGCTGATGTCGGTGGCAATGACCCGGGCTGCCGGCGTATGGCGCGCGACGGTCAGGGCGATGGCGCCGCTGCCCGTGCCGATGTCGGCTACGGTCATCCGCGTGAATCTTCCTGCGCGGGCGGCGATGAAGTCGAGGGCTCCGTCGACCAGGAACTCGGTTTCGGGCCGGGGAATCAATACCCGGGGATCGACCTGGAGCGTGATGTCATAGAAGTCGCGACGGCCGATGAGATAGGCAATCGGCTCGCCGGCCGCGCGGCGGGCGACCAGTTCGGTATAGGCATCGGCCGTTTCGGTCGTCAGCTCTTGATCGTGATGGGTAAAGAGCCAACTCCGTTCCTGGCCGAGCAAATGGGCCAGCAGCAGCTGGGCATCCAGGCCGGCGGTCAGGCTCCCGGCTTCGCGCAGGCGCTGGGTGGCCGAAAGTTGCGCACGGCCGATGGTCGTGCCGGGCATGAGCGTCCACACGATGGTCTGCCATTCGGTTGAATCATGATACGGGGAGGATTCGACATTCTGTGGAAATAGTTCGGGGTTGGTCCCGTCATCGTTGGCTGGTTGCCCTCGAACATTTCGTTGTCGAAGCCTGGTCTGAAAATCGCCTGACTGGCCGCCACGCCGCACACGCGGGGTCAAGCGGGAACGCACTGCGGGTCGAACGTTGACCTGCAAAATAGCCAAAGTAGCCTCCTTCGCCTACAAGGCAGTTGCCTGCTGATTGTCACAAACCGGAGGTCGGATTGCTCAGAGAAATTGCACGGGGAAATTGCTCGGGCAGATTGCTCAACAATGCCGGCGCTCACGGCCGGCACAAACGACCCCATATCAATTAATGTGAGCCGGTCAACTCCATTGTCAACCGATCCGGTTGCTCCAGTACCAAGCATCCATTGTAGCAGATTTTCTCAAAATGGCAATGGGAGGAGGATTACACGCGCGATTTTCGGGCTGCGCAAGAATGGCACGCACCTATGCCCGGACTTCCAATAAGAATCCGGGCATAGGTGCGTGCTCCGGAGAGTACGCGTTCTGTACTGTCTAGACTTTGACCTACGCGGCTACACCCCGTTCTCGACGAAAGGCATGACGAGGTTGGCCAGCAGACGGACGAGTTCCCCCCGGACCTGATTGAGGTGTGCGCGCATGAGCTCCTCGGCGCGCTCGCCGTCACCTGCCAGAATGGCGTCGATAAAGGCCGCATGTTCGCGGGTTGAATCGACCATGCGGCCGCGCATGGCGACGAAGCCGATGCGCACCCGGTGCCAGTGATCGTTTAGATTCACAATGACGCGTCGGGCGCGCTCATTGTGGGCCATCTTGAAGAGCACTTCGTGGATGGCTATATCGGCGCGCAGCCACGCATTGGGATCGTCGGCCGCGCAGGCTCGTTCCATGTCTTCCAAGGCTCTTTGAAGCTGGGCGCGCAGCGCCGGATCGGTGCAGGCCGCGGCGCGCCTGGCAATCATGCCTTCGATAGATTCTTTGATATCAAAAATCTCATGGATATCGTCCAACGACAGACTGTACACCCGCCAGCCACGACGCGCCTCGTTTTGGAGCAACCCCTCGTTTTCTAACCGGTAGAGCGCTTCGCGTACGGGCGTGCGACTGATATTGAGCACGCGTGCGACTTGGGAATCGTTTATATGTTCACCCGGCTTGTAGCCCAGAGTAAGGATTTGCTCCTTGATATGCTCATAGGCTTGTTGTTGGTAGGTTGCTTTGGAAGTCGTCATGGCGAATCGCTTTCGCAAGAAAATAACCTATATCGCCATAGTGTGGCGCGACGAGGATGGTTTCGTCAAATTCCTGCACGACCCGGTAGGGACATTCAGGTAAACTTGAATACAAGATTATGGTGTCTTTTGCGTTTGCTGGTCACCAAATTGTGTGCGAATACAAGAGTATTTGTATTCAAACTATTGACTTTTTGTATACATTATGCTAGCATAATTTTTGCATCTGTCAAGCCATTTATGAATACAAGGGTGTCTGCCCTGAACCGGCCGCGGTAGTAGGTGCATGTTGCAGCATGCGTCTCCGCCGACTTCGGCTATCCACCAGGAGGCATTTCCCATGAATTTATCTGCAAAAGAACTGGGCGAACTGGAGGAGATGGCCTACCAGATACGTCGACTCAGCGTCGAGATGATCACCTATGGGCGCTGGGGACACATCGGCGGCTCCTTCTCTATGGCCGAACTGTTGGCGGCGCTCTATTTCCGCCACATGCGGGTCGATCCCCAGCGGACTGACTGGCAGGAGCGCGATCGGCTCATTCTTTCCAAGGCGCACGGTTCCCCCGCCCTCTATGCGGTCCTGGCGCTGCGCGGCTTCTATCCCATCGAAGACGTCTACACCTATTGCGAGTTGGACGGTTTGGAAGGCCATACCGATATGACGCGTACCGCCGGGCTGGAGGCGTCGGGCGGCCCGCTGGGCATGGGGTTATCGGTTGCTGCAGGCATTGCGCTGGGGCTGCGTTTCCAGGAAAACGCCTATGCCCGCTCCTTCTGCATTTTGGGCGACGGTGAATGTAACGAAGGCAATGTATGGGAAGCGGCCATGGCCGCAGCCCACTACCATCTCGACAACCTTATCGCCATCGTAGACTACAACAAGGTCATGGCCAAAGGGTTCGTCTGGGATCTCATGAGTATCGAGCCTTTTGCTGACAAATGGCGGGCATTCGGCTGGGACGTAATCGAGACGGACGGCCATGACCTGGTGGCCGTCAACCACGCCCTGCATACAGCCCGCTGGGTCATGCCCAGGGGGAAACCAATCGTGATTATTGCCCATACGGTCAAGGGCAAGGGCGTTGAGATGGCGGAATTCAACTACAAATGGCACACCCACGCGCCCGACCCCAAGACGGCCGACCGCATGCTGCGCGAACTATCGCATCGCTATGGCCGCCCTGAGGAGGGCTACAGCCGCCTGGTCATCGACACCGAGAAGGAGGTCTTTTATGGCGGGGAATAATCACGCGGGCGATCTGCTGGAAATGCGCGATGCATTCGGCAACATCCTGGTGGCCTTGGGTGCCGAATACCCAAATATGATCGTGTTGGATGCTGACCTACACACTTCATCCAAGGCGGGCAAATTCAAGGCTGCCTATCCGGAGCGTTTCGTCCAGGTCGGCATTGCCGAACAGAATCTGTTCGGCATCTCGGCCGGGCTGGCGCTCACCGGTTTCATCCCGTTTCCGTCCACCTTCGCTGTCTTTGCTACCCGCCGTGCGTTGGATCAAGTGGCCATCTCCATCTGTTATCCAAATCTGAACGTCAAGATTCCCGGCTCGTATGTCGGTTTACCTACGAGTCGGGCCGGCGCATCTCACAACTGTATCGAGGATATTGCAGTCATGCGTTCGCTGCCCAACATGCGGGTGGCGGATCCCGGCGATAATGCCGATCTGCGGGCCATCATGCAGGCGGCGGTTGACGTGCATGGACCTGTTTACTTCCGGGTGACCCGCTATACACTGCCCAATCTCTTTGGGCCCGACCATCTGTTTGAGTGGGGCAAGGGTGAAATTTTACAAGAGGGCGAAGATGTGACCCTCTTCGGTACGGGCATGATGAGCGGCAAATGTCTGGAAGCCGCTGAACTCCTGCGCATCGAGGGAATTCAGGCCGAGGTCATTCATCTGGCGTCGATCAAGCCAATTGATGCAGAACTGATCGCTCGATCCGTGGGCAAAACCGGTTGTGCCGTCACTGCAGAGAACGGCACCATCATGGGGGGGTTCGGTGCAGCCGTTGCGGAAGTGATCACCGAGCGCTGCCCTGCGCCCATGCGGCGCGTTGGCGTGCGCGATCGCTGGGTGGACAGCGGCGGCATCGACGAACTGTTCGCCCATCACGGCATGCAGCCGGCCGACATCGCGGCAGCCGCCCGCGCTGCGCTCACCTCCAAAGTCTCGGGGGCCATGGCATGAACCCGGACGCCGCTCCCCTGCCGGAAGGGCTGGATTCCATCCGGCTCTTCGCCGACTACCTGAAAATCACGGGCGTGGCCCACACAGATGCCGAAACGTCGGGCGATCCGCAGTTGCTGGGCAAGCGGCTGGGATTGCTCAACGGTAGTTCGTGGATTACCCTCTGGTCCAACTATTTCGGACGCCTTTTCTTGCCCGGCGCCCATCTCATCAACGTGGGCAACGAGGCCGTCCAGGTCAATTTCATGGAGGCGCACGAGCAGGGCGCACCCACGCCACCGGTCTCTAACATTGACGCCTTCAGCCGCTACGCCCGGGATCTGGTCGAGCTGGGGCATGTGGACGCAATTCTGATCACCTGCTCCACCATGAATCGTGCCTATCCTCAGGTTGCGGCGGTAGTTGACGTTCCGGTCGTGCAGATCGATCGTCCCATGATGGAGGCTGCACTCCGGCATGGAGGGCGCGTCCTCGTCGTCGCCACCCATGGCCCTACGGTGGAAAGCACCCAGGCGCTCTTGCGCGAGACCGCGGCGGAGTTGGGGTGCGAGGTTGCGTTTTCAGGCTTGACTGTAGAAGCGGCTTGGCATCACCTGGCCCAGGGCGATGTGGATGCCCACAACCAGGCGCTTGCCGCAGCCATTCGCCGCAGCGTGCAGGAAGAGGAGATCGGCTGCGTGGTCCTGGCCCAGCTCTCCATGACCGTCTTCTTGCTCTCCTATCCCGATCCGGCCGCCGAATTCTGCGTGCCGGTCTTTACCAGTGGACAGTGCGGGTTCGACCATGTGCGTCAGCTACTCAGCCGTGATGCAGCCACGTAGCCGTGCCGACGTGTGGGCCACGCTCCCCCATGAGTGGCCTACCGATCTGCTGCCCGAAATCCAGGCGGCCGTGGCCGCAAGCGGGCGCAAGCTTGTCGTCCTGGATGATGACCCGACCGGAACCCAGACGGTGCACGACATTGCCGTCGTGACGCAGTGGTCGGTCGAGCGCCTGGCAGGGGAATTGATCCAGGCTGCGCCGGCCTTCTATATCTTGACCAACTCGCGCAGCTTGCCCCCGAGTGACGCGGCCGCATTGAGCCGCACAATCGGCGCTAACCTGCGCAGGGCGGTTCAGTTGACGGGTGTGGAAATCGCCGTGGTCAGTCGCAGTGACTCTACGCTACGGGGCCACTATCCAAGCGAAGTCGATGCCCTGACCGAAGCCTTGGGCGCACATTTTGACGCAACGCTCATCATGCCTTTCTTTCCTGAAGGCGGGCGCTACACGATCGACGACGTGCACTATGTGGCCGAGGATGAGATGCTCGTCCCGGCCGGTGAGACCGAATTTGCCCAGGACGCGGTCTTCGGCTACGAAGCTTCGAATTTGCGTCAATGGGTGGCTGAAAGGACAGCCGGACGCATACCGCCTGCCGAGGTTGCCTCGATCTCCTTGACGCTGCTCCGTCAAGGCGGCCCTGCAGCAGTCACACAGGCGTTGATGGCCCTGCCTACGGGAAGCGTCTGCGTGGTCAATGCCGCCAGCGATCGGGATTTGGAAGTCTTTGTCCTGGGACTCTTGGCTGCTGAAGCGCAAGGCCGCCGCTACATGTACCGCACGGCTGCTTCGTTCGTGCGGGTGCGGGCCGGCATCGCGCCGCGGTCCCTGTTGAACGCCCACGAGTTGGGCCATGTCGATGGCGCTACGCTCTTCGTGGTCGGTTCCTATGTGCCCAAGACCAGCGCACAGGTGGCGCAATTGCTCGCCCAGCCGGACGTTGCCGGTATTGAACTTGACGCCCGCGCGCTGCTTACCCAAGCGACGGCCGCCGCAGCGATCGGCCGCAGTGGGGCGCAAATTGAGGGTCTTTTGCGGCAAGGCACCACCACGGTCGTCTATACCAGCCGCGCGCTGATCACCGGCGATGACCCAGTCCAGAGCCTGGCCATTGGCAACGCGATCTCGGCTGGCCTGGTGCGCTTGGTGCAAGATCTAACCGTACGGCCGGGTCTATTGGTGGCCAAGGGCGGCATAACGTCGAGCGATGTCGCCGTTGAAGGACTCGGCGTGGAGCGAGCCACGGTGCTTGGTCAGGCCTTACCGGGGGTGCCTGTCTGGCGACTGGGCCCGGAAAGCCGCTTTCCCGGCCTGACCTATGTCGTCTTTCCGGGTAATGTAGGCGATGTCGATGGATTGGCGACTCTGGCTACCCTGGCATAAGCACGACGTCCGCTACATGCGTCAAGCGATTTTGCTCTGTGAGTTGGGCTCCGGTGAGACCCGTGTACGCTCCCTGGCGTCGCCATCGTCGGTCAATACCGGTGTAGTACGTGCCGTGAAAAACCTGTATGTTTGAAAACTCCATTCTTACCCTATTCGAGAGGAGGCATTCCCGTGAAGAAGCATATCCTACATGCAGCTGTTTGGGGCCTGGCGGTGATGATGATCGTTGCCGGTTGTGCAGCGCCCATTGCGCCGGGCGCTGCGCCCGCAGGCGACACAGACGGCGACGCTGTGACCATCGAGTGGTGGAGTCACTGGGCAAACGAGCCGGCCAAGGTTGCCGTCATCGAAAAAATCGCGGCCGATTATGAGGCCGCCAATCCCGGCGTCGACATCAACATCACTTGGTGGGACAAGAACCCGTTGCAGGATGCCGTACGTAGCGCC
This sequence comes from uncultured Caldilineaceae bacterium, assembly GCA_964478635.1. GTDB lineage: Bacteria > Chloroflexota > Anaerolineae > Caldilineales > Caldilineaceae > JAGRCP01. The sequence goes on along the minus strand of CAYZLP010000007.1, from coordinate 14,038 downwards.
ATGACGGCGGGTGAGGGCGCACCGGATATCACAACCTTTGACACGGAGGTCGTTGGATGGGTCGAAGCGGGATGGTTGGTCGATCTGGCCGACGCCCTGCCGTGGGACAACTTCACGCCGGCTGCCAAGCTCGACGGCACATACCCGGAGCTGGGTTTCCCCGGTAACTACAAATTCAACATTGGCGCCACCGTCAACCTGCTCTTCTATAATCCTGAGCTCTTCGCCGAGTTGGGAATCGAGGCGCCGGACGATTACCAATTCACGGCCGATGAGTTCCTGGAAGTTGTCCAGACCTGCAGCGATGCCGGCTATGCAGGCGTCGCCGACGCTATCGGCAACCGCCCCTACCCGGCCGTCTGGGCAGTCCAGTATCCGCTCTTCAGTCTGGTCGGTCCGGAGGAATATGACAAGTACAATGCGGGTCTCCAGTCATGGGATACGCCGGAAGCGCGCCAGGCCCTGGAGTATTCGGCCGCCCTGCGCGATGCTGGACTCTGGCCGGCCAGCTTTGCCACCATGACCATCGATGAGTTCCACGTATACTTCCATACTCAGCGCCAGGCATGTATGCTCTTCATCCCGACCTGGTACGCCGGTCGCGCGTTTAAGCCGGTAGATGAGGGCGGCCAAGATCCGGCGTGGCAGTTCGGGATGTTGCGCTATCCCGTCTGGGAAGAGTCGGTCGCGCCCAACTCAGTCTGGGCGGCGTCAGAATCGGGCTACGCGGTCCTAACATCGAGCGAGCAGCAGGAGATTGCCAAGGATATCCTGGCCTTTGCCTCCCAACCCCAATATGGTGCGCTTTGGACTGCCATCACCAATATCCCGTCTGTGATCAAGTATGACACAGCTGTGGATTGGCCATCGGAAGAAGTGCAGCAGGAACTGGGGGCCATCCCCGGTCAGTGGGACTGGTATTGGGCCGAGTATGATAAGGTCTACGGTCCCATGGAGCAGGGATTGGCGCTGACGGCGCGTTGCGGCGACTTCAATGACGCCGTCACCAGCGTCCTCAACGAAGGCCTGCCCCAAGGGTTGATCTCCGTCGACGAAGCGATCGCAAT
>CAYZLP010000007.1:8139-12871 GCA_964478635.1 uncultured Caldilineaceae bacterium | reverse complement strand
CAGTGCTTGAACCAGTGACGAATCGTGTATTCTGGCACAAAATGCCGGGGGTTTACCCGACAAGGCATGCGAACGCCCATGGCTTTCGGCACGCTTTGGCTGTGAAATCCCCGGCATGTGCAGACTCTCATTGAAGAGGAACGCGCTCTTGGCGATTCAAAGCGATACGACAAGCTTGGGCCGAAACGTTGCAGGGGCAAAGGCGGCGCCCCGCGGGGAACGCCGACCCTGGTCCGCGATCGCGCTCTTCATCGGGCCGGTGATGGCGTTCTATGCCGTCTTCATTCTATATCCGTTACTCGCCACATTCTACTACTCCTTCCATACCATTCAGCCCATGGGGGGCGAGTTACGCACAACCTTCGTGGGCTTGGGAAATTTCCGCGCCCTGCTGCAAGACGACATCTTCTTTCTGTCGGTCAAGAACACGACCATTTGGGCCATTGTCGGACCGGCTATCGAGCTGCTCACGGCGCTGGCGCTGGCCTTCATCGTCTACTTTCGAGCGCCCTTTCACCGTTTCTATCGGGTAGCGTGGTTCTTGCCGATTCTGGTCTCCGGCGTCATCGTGGGGCTGGTCTTCCGCTGGATCTTCAACTATGACTGGGGCTTGCTCAATACGGGGCTGCGGGCTATCGGTTTGGACGTCCTGGCCCTCAACTGGTTGGGACGGCGAGATACGCCGCTTGGCGTGGTGATTTTCGTCCACTATTGGAGTACCTTCGGTTACTCCTTCGTGCTCCTGCTGGCCGGCTTATCGGCGGTACCCGATGATCTCATCGATGCGGCCAAGGTGGACGGCGCCAACTTGTGGCAGACCATTACGCGCGTCTTGATTCCCATCATGCGCCCCACGATCATCACGGTGCTGATTCTCTCGTTTATGGGCAAGATGCGGGCTTTCAACGTCGTCTGGGTGTTGACCAACGGCGGACCCATGCATTACTCGGAAACCGTCGCCACCTATGTGCAGAAGCGTGCGTTCGGCTGGAGTTCGCTGGATCTCGGCTATCCATCGGCGATTTCGGTTTTCTGGTTTGGCGTCGTTCTGATTGGGGTCAGCCTGATTAACCGCTGGCTCTCGCGGCGATCTTAGGAGCGGATCATGACAGCAACGACTCCCCTTTCTGCATCCGGTCAGACGTCTGCCCGCAACGGGACGAATCACGTGCGCCGGCGCCGGATCTACAATGTCGCGATCACGTTGGTGCTAATGTTGTTTACGCTGATGGTCATCGTACCCTTCATCTGGATGCTGCTCATGTCCTTCCGCACGACTGCGGAGATTTTGAAGAATCCCTATGGACTGCCCACTGAGTGGCATTGGGAGAATTACACTCGCCTGCTTTTCGATCCGCAGATTCGGTTTTATCGAAATTTCGTTAACAGCATCTATGTGACCGGTTTCGCCATCATGATCTCGACAGTTCTGGCAGCCATGGGTGGCTATGGCTTTGGACGGCCTCGCTACCAGTTTCGCTTGCGCTCCCTGCTTTTTCTCATGCTGCTTTTCGGCCTGATGCTGCCGCCCCAGATCCTCTACCTGCCGCAGTTCACGATGATGAGCCAATACGGTCTGCTCAATACGCGCTGGGCCCTGATCTTGCTCTACACGGCCTCGGCCCTACCCGTGAGCATCTACCTCATGTCAACCTACTTCTCCCAATTGCCGGGAGAACTGGAAGACGCTGCCCGCATCGACGGTTGTACCGAGTGGGGCGCCTTCTGGCGGGTGATGCTCCCGCTGGCCCGACCTGCACTGCTTACCGTAGTCTTGCTCAACTTCATCCACTTCTGGAATGAGCTGCTGCTGGCCGTGACCATGGTCACCCGGCCGACGTTGCGCACTCTGCCATCGGCTATGATGATGTTTGTGGGCGAGCATGGCTCCAACTATGCGATTGCTGCCGCCAGCCTGGTGACGGCAATGCTGCCGGTACTGATTCTCTACCTCATCATGTCGGAGAAATTCATTCAGGGTTTGACGGCCGGCGCGGTGAAAGGATGAAGCAATCTTCATCTCCCGGTAGAAGCGCTGCACTACAACGTCTCTACGGTAGGCAGGCGATAATATCATGGCGGTGAAATTTAGTTAGGTCGAGACGCCCAACAGGCCCCGGGTCAATTGGAAGTCCACATGTTGTTGTACCAGCGTCCGGGGAACATAACGCCGGTTCAGCAGATCCGCAAGTCGCGTCAGCATCATGCCTGCCCACGCCTCGGACGGGCCGTCGAGCGGCAGATCCAGGTCGGGGCCACTCTCGGCCATCCGCAGGACCGGGATGAAAGGATGGCCTGCGTACGGATCCCGTTCATGGGCCAGGATCACCTCCACGCCGGTTGCGCCCAGGCCGGTGAGCGTTTCCGTCCACTGGCGGGTCGGCGCGGCCATGCTGTGCAGCCCCGGCTCGGTGATGGCCTGACCATAGGCCAGGGTCGGTGCTGCCGGCCTTGCGCCGACGGTGGCCGAGACGAAGACGGGGCACTGCCACAGTGGAGCAGAGTGGGGAATGACGACCGTCGCGCCCCGGGCCACGAGCGTGCGCACCAACTGGGCCAGGCTCCTGGCCGCCGCGAGCGAGGGGACCGTGTCCAGGTTCATCAGCCCCACCCGCGCCCGGCCCAGGTCGGCGGTCGTGATGGGTGGCGGCGCGCTTGCATCCAGCTTCTGCTCGAACCAGGCCTCGATCTTGGCCAGCACCGCTTCGATCCCGCCGTCGAGCTGAATGCTGGCCCAGCCGAAGGCCGCCGGCTCCATGCCCTGCTCGATGAGAAGGTGTCGCATGTAGTCATTGTGGGTCTTCTCGCAGCCGTGTTCCAGGAAGAGACCGGCCCGCACCATGGGGTGGGCCATGTAGCTCGCCATGGTCTGGTTGTACACGTCGCGCGTCGTGGGCATAGCCACGCCGCAGCCCTCCGTGTGGACCAGGGCCACGAAACGCTCCAGCCCGGCCCGCTCGGCCAGACCGCGCTGGTTGAGGCGTTCGGCCGCCAGGCGAGCAATTTGCCCTGAGCAGAGGCTGGTGGGGAGGATCAGGCCGACCTGGCGGCTAACTGTTCCATGGTCGGTGGCGACGGCCTGAAAGGTGGGTTGCCCGGTCAGAAGGTCGTCGGTGCGCACGGTCAGGGCCTTGCCCGCCGGGGCCGGCGCTTGCCGAATGGCGGTCAGCCGACTGCCGTCGGTCTGGCGCCAATTGCGCCAGATGGAGATCTGGGCGTGGCCGGCTCGCTCGCCCTTGCTCGGCTCTCCCGAGGCGATGCGCAGGGTCAGGTCGAGCATCTCGGCCGTCAGCTCCTCCATGGCGCGGCCATCCTGGTAGGCGCCGGCATTGACGTCCATCTCGTGGGCCAGCATCTTGAACCGCGGCGTCGTCGTCACCAGTTTGATGGTGGGTACGAAAGGGAAATTGGTGATGGAGCCGTTGCCCGTCACGAAGAAGATCATGTTGGAGCCGCCCGCGACCTGGCCGGCGATGCTCTCCAGATCGTTGCCGGGCGTGTTCATAAAGTAAAAGCCCGGTTCATGCATGGGCTCGGCATAGTCGACGGCGTAGTCGAGCCGTACGTCGGGGTGGCGCTTCATGCCCGCGCCGATGGATTTGAGCGCAATGTTGTAAAGGCCCCGGTAGCGGTTGCCGCCCGTCGGGTTGCCCTCGGCCGTGGCCCCATGCCAGGCGACCCGCTCCTTGAACTCGGCGATGAACTGGAGGAAGCGCCGGGCCACCGTTACGTCGCGCATGTTTTGCAGCATGTAGGGCTCCGCGCCGATGAGTTCGTCCGTCTCGGCCAGATTGGCCCGGCCGCCGTAGCGGATGATCTCCTTGGCCACGGCACCGGCCAGGGGGTTGCCCGACACGCCCGAAAAGGCGTCCGACCCGCCGCACTGGAGCGCGATGGTGAGGTTGGCCGCCGAGACCGGCGCACGCTCGTCCAGGTCGACCCGGGGCAGCCACGCCTGCACGATCGCCGCGCCGGCCGCCAAGTCCTGCTCGAACGTGCCGCCTAGACGCAGAAAGCGGTGGCGAACGTGCTCCAGCGGATAGCCATGATCGTGCATAAAGGAGCGCAGTACGTCGTTGTTAACCGGTTCCGCGCCGTAATCGGCCGCCAGCACCGCGCCCACATTGGGATGGACCATGAGCCCGGCCAGGGTACGCAGCAGGTACTCACGATTGTTGAGGGGTTCGGCGCCGTCGCCCTCGGTGTGGGCCAGGGCCGTGATGCCGTCGACTCGTTCATGGCCGGCGGCCAGCGGTGCCAGGGCTTCAGCCAGGCGGCGGGCATAGCCGGCCGTGCGCGCGGTGACGCCCAGAATGACGATGTAGTTGCGCGTGCCCACGCCCCGACCGCCGGGCCGCACATAGCCTAGAAAGGTGCGCGTGGCGTCATAGAGGTCGACCTGGCGTCCGGGTATGAAGTGGGCTTCATCCAGCACGTACGGCTCGATGCGGTTGCGGAAATTGGGTGCAGGCGGCAGGGAGAAGTCGACGTTCCGCTCCGCCAGCGCAGCCAGCATATCGGCGTTGTGGACATACTGACCGGGATGAATCGGCGTCATTGCAATGCCGAAGGGCAGGCCCCAGGATAGCAAGGAAGCGCCCGCTTCGATGGCCTGAACGGCAAAGCGGTGGCCCTCCAATACCGTGTAGTCCAGGACATAGATGCGTTCATCATCTTGAATGGCTGTCCCCGCTTCCAGGCGGCGGGTGGCGATGGCCACATTGTCGCCGGG
>CAYZLP010000007.1:3538-8039 GCA_964478635.1 uncultured Caldilineaceae bacterium | reverse complement strand
CGCTCTCTCATAAACTTGCGGTTAAATTCACTCATACATTTGAAGCGTAAAGGGTTCAGCTGATGACGCAAACCGCAGCATTTCTCCATCCGGATCGTTATTTTAGCGCCGAACCGACGCAGCGGGAAGCAGCCCACCGTCTCTATGCAGAGGTGGCCCATTTGCCCCTGGTCTGCCCCCACGGCCACGTGGACCCCCGCCTTTTCGCCGATCCCGACTACGCATTCGGTTCGCCGACCGAGCTCCTGATTATTCCGGATCATTATGTCTTCCGCATGCTTTACTCGAGGGGGATTCCGCTGGAAGATCTGGCCGTGCCCCGACTGGACGGCGGAGCAGTCGAGCAGGACCACAGGCTGGTCTGGCAGCGTTTCGCCGATCACTTCTATCTCTTTCAGGGCACGCCGACGGGCGTCTGGCTCCGGGATGAACTGGCCGAGGTTTTCGGGATCCAGGAGAAGCTCACCGCCGCCAGTGCGCAGGCGATCTACGACGCCATCGACGCACAGCTGCGCACGCCCGCTTTCCGTCCCCGAGCCCTCTATGAACGCTTCAACATCGAGGTTCTCTGCACGACCGACCCGGCAACCTCGCGGCTGGAGCACCATGCGGCCATGCGCGCGTCGGGCTGGGATGGGCGCGTTCTGCCCACCTTCCGGCCAGATGCGGTCGTCAACATCGATCGGCCCGACTGGACCGACCAGATCGCGGCGCTGAGTGAGGTCTCCGGAATCGACGTAGGCGACTACGCCAGCTACATCGCCGCACTGGAGGAGCGGCGGGCCTTCTTCAAGGCCATGGGTGCGACGGCGACCGACCATGCGGCCCTCACTGCGTTTACCGAGCAGTTGACGCTGCCCGAGGCGGAAGCGATCTTCCGGCGGGCGCGCCGGGGTCAGGCCGGACACGATGACGCGGCACGCTTCACCGGCCACATGCTCATGGAAATGGCGCGCATGAGCGCGGAGGACGGGCTGGTCATGCAGCTACACATCGGCTCTCTGCGCAATCACAATGAGGCCCTTGCGGAAGCCTTCGGCCCGGACATGGGCGCGGATATCCCCGTCACCGGCGAATTCACGCGCGATTTGCGCCCGCTGCTCAATCGCTTTGGTAACCATCCCGACTTCACACTGGTGCTCTTCAACCTGGACGAGAGCACTTACTCCCGCGAGCTGGCACCGCTGGCCGGCCACTATCCTGCTCTGCGTTTGGGACCGCCCTGGTGGTTCTTCGACAGCCTGAACGGCATGGCCCGCTACTTCGACGCGGTGGTCGAAACTGCGGGTATTTACAACACGGCCGGTTTCAACGACGATACCCGGGCCTATCCCTCCATTCCCGCACGGCACGACCTCTGGCGGCGGGCCGCGGCCGACTGGGCAGCCGGTCTGGTCGTGCGCCACATCGTCGATGAAGAAGACGCGCGGATGATGGTGCGCAATCTGGCCTACGATTTGGCCAAGGAAACCTATCGCCTGTGAATGGATTGACTGGGGACCTGGAAGGCAACTGCCGGTTTGCTATATTGAACCGCCGGGTGTCAGCATGGCCATCAATGCAGACAGCCGCCTATGCTCAATAGAAAAGTGGATTATGACACAACGCAAACGCTATGCTCTGGTCGGTACCGGCGCTCGCGCTGCAATGTTCATCGATGCTGTGACGACAACCTATCGCGATGTATCTGAACTGGTCGCGTTTTGCGACCTGAGTCAGGTAAGGATGGACTGGCACAACAAGCGCCTGCATAACGAGCGGGGTCTGCCGGCAGCGCCTACCTATTTCGGCGAGCAATTTGATCGGATGATTGCGGAAACGCGTCCCGATACGGTGATCGTCTCGACGGTCGACGCGACGCATCATGCGTATATCATTCGTGCGTTGGAATTGGGCTGCGACGTGATTTCAGAGAAGCCGATGACGACGGATCTGCTCAAGCTGCAGGCTATCTTTGACGCCGTCGAGCACACCGGACGCTCACTTCGGGTCACATTCAACTATCGCTACGCACCTGCCTATACGCGGTTTCGCCACCTCATACGCGACGGCGTCGTCGGCAAGCCCCTGGCCGTAGACTTTTCCTGGGTACTGGATACCAGTCACGGTGCGGACTACTTCCGTCGGTGGCATCGCGAAAAGGAGAGCAGCGGCGGACTGCTGGTCCATAAGGCGACGCACCACTTCGATCTTGTCAACTGGTGGATTGATGCCTACCCTACCGCAGTAACGGCAATGGGTGCGCTCAATTTTTACGGCAAACTCAATGCCGAAGCCCGTGGGGAACATTACACATATAGCCGCTACACGGATGTTCCCGAGGCCCAGAATGATCCCTTTGCCCTTTCACTCCACTCCAAGAAAGCTTTGGAAGGGCTCTATCTGGAAGCGGAAGCCGAGACCGGCTATATTCGCGATCGCAATGTGTTCGGCGAACCGATCGATATCGAGGACACCATGGCTGTCATTGTGCGCTATAACACTGGCGTGATTCTCTCATACAGCCTCATCAGCTATGCGCCTTGGGAAGGATTACGCGTGGCCGTGACCGGGACCAGGGGGCGAATTGAGATGGATATCGAGGAAACTGTGACCCACCTCCTGGGCGACGGTCAAACCGCCAACAGCAAGGGACCGTTCCGGCGTGCCCACATACGCGTCTGTCCCATGTTTGGCGAGGCCTATGAACTGGAAGCGCCGCAAGGCGAAGGGGGGCATGGCGGCGCGGATCCCGTCATGCTGGAGCAGCTGTTCTCACCCGATCCAGCGCCGGATCCTTACGAAAGGGCCGCTTCACATCTGGATGGCGCTGCGTCTATTTTGGTGGGTATTGCCGCCAACCAGGCCATGGAAACGGATCGAACGGTCGCTATCGATGATTTATTCCCCCTGAGCCGATTGATGGAGGCGCAAACATTTGGCAGCGGCTAGTAAATTCCGGCGGAAATGAAAATACAGTTTCTAACAGAGGTAGGAGTGCCGAATTTCCGCCGTGGTATTTACGTCGTATACTGGCAAAGCCACAATTTTCCACGAAACTGCCAACAGGATGAGCGCATAGTTTGTGTATCGCGTATGCGGCGATAACTCCAACCAAAATGAAGTACGACGCATGGGGAGATAGCATGACTGAGCATGGGACGAAAACTGACGGAGAGCGAGAATTTGCCGGCAGCACTTACGCACTGTCGCCGACCGGGCCGAATGGCGCGATCCGTCTCGTCGTGCACGGGCGCACGGAAGGCTTTCACGGGGTAGCGGATGGCAATGCCCTGATCTGTCCCCTGTCTGCGGAAAACGCCCGGACGCTCCAGCAGCGCTTGCCCTGGCTGGTGCCCCAACCACTAGGCCAGGCGCTCTCTTTCGGCTTCGGCGATCGCCTGGGCAGCGCCACACCCGGCCACGTTGCGGCCCTGCGCGCGGCCGATCCAACCGGCGCCTTTGCACCCATCTTCGCCCAGCAGTCTGTACGGGAAAACGAGCGGCTGCACCGCACGCCGGAAGCGGTGATGACCGCCGCAATCTGGGGACTTTTTGCGAGTGACTGGCGTGCGCCCTGGGGCGCAGATGCCGATCACGTCAAGGAGATCGTACATCTCCCGCCGTACGTGGCCGCCGGTTATACCTTCTATACCATCGATCCCAGCGATCACGTCGATAACGACGCGCAGATCGATCCCCCGGACGTCCTGCGCGCCAAGTGCGATAGTCTGCCCTGGTCCCTGCTGGAAACAGATTATGCGACGCTGCGCACGGCCTACTGTGATGCGCCCGTGGTCATGGATGGGCTTACGCTGACCTTTGACGAAGAGACGCTGCTGCGCGGTCTGGCCAAGTATGGGCGCGCCCTGGTCCATACCCTTGCGATTACCGATGCCCTGCGCGCAACCCGGGGCGCGCAGCCCTTTGATCTGGAGATGTCGGTCGACGAGACGGACACGCCAACTTCGGTGCATGAGCATTACTTCATCGCCAACGAACTGCTCAGGCGCGGCGCGCCCGTGGTGAGCCTGGCGCCCCGCTTTGTGGGCAAGTTCCAGAAGGGCGTCGATTACATGGGCGATCTGGATCTCTTCGAGACTGAACTGGCGCGCCACGTTGCGGTCATGCGCCATTTCGACCGGTACAAGTTGAGCATTCATACAGGCTCGGACAAATTCACCATCTACCCCATCATCGCGCGTCACGCGGGCGAGCAGGTGCACGTCAAGACGGCGGGCACCAGCTATCTTGAAGCTTTGCGCATCGTCGCCGCCCAGGATCCGGCTCTCTTCCGTCAGATGCTGGAGACCGGCCACGCGCACTACGAACGGGACAAAAAGAGCTATTTCCTCGACTGCCGGCCGGAGGCCGTGCCCCACAGCGCCGATCTGGCCGATGAGGCACTGCCGGAACTGCTCGAACAGTTTGACGCGCGCCAGCTACTCCACGTCACCTTCGGCTCCATCCTCGATGCCCACGGCGGGGCGCTGAACGCCTTCCTGGCCGCGCATCCGGAGGC
>CAYZLP010000007.1:0-3438 GCA_964478635.1 uncultured Caldilineaceae bacterium | reverse complement strand
AAATTGCCTCTTGACTCTGTCATTGTGTCAGGGTCTAGACTGGCGTTCAGAACAATAGAACCCAGTCATGAGGGAGAATCAGGATGACAAACCCAATCTGTATGGTGACCGGCGCAACGGCCGGCATCGGGAAAGAGACGGCCGCCGGCCTGGCCAAGCAGGGCATGCACGTGATCGTCGTCGGACGCAATGTGGAGAAGACCGACGCCGTGGTTGAAGAGCTGCGCCGCACGTCGGGGAACCCGTCTGTGGAACCCTTGATCGCCGACTTCTCGTCCCTGGACCAAGTGCGATCGCTGGCCGATACGTTCAAGTCGCGGTACGACCGATTGGATGTGCTGGTAAACAATGCCGGCCTGGTGACGCAGACTCGCCAGGAAAGCCGGGACGGCTATGAGTTGATGTTGGCCGTCAACTACCTGGCGCCGTTTCTGCTGACCAACTTGCTGCTCGACGTCATGCAGGACACTGCGCCGGCCCGTATCGTCAATGTTTCGTCCTTCGGCTACAAGAAGGGCGCGATCAACTTTGACGACCTGCAGTCGGAGAAGCAATTTGAGCATCGCCAGGCCTATTATCAGACGCGTCTGGCCATGGTGCTCTTTACCCTGACCCTGGCCCGCCGTCTGGAAGCAAGCGGGGTCATGGCCAATGTGCTCCATCCCGGAATCGTCAAGACCGCGCTTTCGCACGACTATATGGCGAACCCGGTCTTTCGCTTTTTCGAGCAGCTCATCGCCGTGAGTCCGGAGCAAGGCGCGCAGACCAGTCTCTATCTGGCCGCGTCGCCGGAGGTGGCGGGCGTGACCGGCCAATATTTTGAGAAGAAGCATGCCAAGCCTCTCTCCCCCGAGGCCCAGGATCAGGCGCTGCAGGAGCGGCTCTGGACGGCGAGCGAGGGGTTGGTCGGGCTTCATCGGACCGCCCACGTGTCAATGTAGGCGGCATTCATGTGATGTGACGTAGATTGAAAGGATCGAACAGAACGATGGCAGAACAAAAGCTTTCTCGGCGCAGGTTCCTGCAGTTTGCGGGCGTCACAACCGTGGTGGTGGCGGGCGGCATGGTCTGGCGCGCGGCAGATCAAGGCGTCTTCAATGCCGGCAGGGGTCCCGCCTATGCCGCGTGGGAGAATTGGCGCACCGATCCGGCCGAGGGATCGCTGGCTTTGGTGCAGGCCGGAATATTGGCTGCGAGTCCCCACAACACGCAGCCCTGGATATTTCAGGTGACGCCGGAGACAATCGAGCTCTATGCCGATACCGATCGCCATCTTGGCGCCATGGATCCGTTTCTCCGCGAGATGTACTTGGGTCTGGGCTGTGCCCTGGAAAACATGGTGCTGGCCGGTGAAGCCCGGGGCTACGCCGTGGATCTGGCATTGGCGGGCGGCACGCTCGCTACCGCCATGGCGGCGACGGGCCTGAGCAAAGTCGCGACGCTGACATTGACGCCGGCCGTGCCCAAACCGTCTCCGCTCTTTGATGCCATCCCCAATCGTCGCACGAATCGCTATGCGTACACGGGGGAGCCGTTAACCGATGACGTCTTCAGCGGATTCCAGGCGCTGAATGGTGAAGAGGATGTGCGGCTCTTTCTTTTTCACGCGGGGACGCCGGAATTTGAGCAGTTCAAGACGGGAACGGTGGCAGGCGTGAACTACATCGTCGCCGACGCCCAGATGGCCCATGATAGCTTCGCCTGGTTCCCCCGGTCGTGGGATGAGGTGCAGGAAGAGAAAGCGGGACCCTATATCGACACGGCGGGCGTGCCGCCGTTCATGCGGGCCGCGGTCAAGATGGTTCCGGGAATTCCCAGCCAGAGCACAGTGGACAACGCCATGGTGGCCGACGCCACGACCCACATGGAGACAGCTTCCGCCGTCGGCATGATTGCCGTCCGTTCGCTCTACGATGCGGGTCAGACGCTGCGGGCCGGGCGGTTCTGGCAGCGAATGCACCTGTGGGGAACGACCCAGGGACTGGCCATGCAGCCCCACAACGAAATGCCGGAGGTCGTCGATCGGGAGGCGCAGTTGGGTCACGATCCCCGGATGGCCGCACAGTTGGCGGGCATTACCGGGGATGAGGACTGGCGGCCGACCTTCACCTTTCGCTTGGGCTTGCCGACGGTCGAACCGTTGCCCAGCGCCCGGCGTCCGGTGGATGAGGTCGTCATGGCATAAAGGCGTCACTCACCGGCCGCTTGCAGGCGCTCTGTCTGTTCGCGCCGGGACAACTCGTCGATAAACTCGTCCAGGTCGCCGTCCAGGATCGAGTCGAGGCGGTAGACGGTCAAGTTGATGCGGTGGTCGGTCACCCGGCTCTGGGGGAAGTTGTAGGTCCGGATCTTCTCGCTGCGGTCGCCGGAGCCGATCTGGCTGCGCCGGGCCGCACCCATCTCTTCACGCCGCCGTTGCTCCTCGATGTCGTAGAGCCGCGAGCGAAGAATGCGCATGGCCTTGAGCTTGTTCTGCAGTTGGCTCTTCTCGTCCTGGCAGGAGACGACCAGGCCCGTGGGTACATGGGTGATACGCACGGCCGAGTCGGTGGTGTTGACGCTCTGACCGCCCGGGCCGCTGCTGCGGAAGATGTCGATGCGGATGTCGTTGTCGTGGATCTCAATCTCCACGTCGTCGACTTCCGGCAGGACGGCCACGGTGGCCGCGCTGGTGTGGATGCGCCCCTGGCTTTCCGTGGCGGGGACGCGCTGCACCCGGTGGACGCCCGACTCATACTTAAGCTTCCCAAACGCGCCTTTGCCCTTGACGCCGAAGATGACTTCCTTGATGCCGCCGATGCCGGTCTCGCTTTCGCTAAGCGATTCGATCTTGAACTTGTGATCCTCGGCCCAGCGCATATACATGCGGTAGAGCTCCGCCGCGAAGAGCCCCGCCTCGTCGCCGCCGGTGCCGGCCCGGATTTCGACGATGGCATTCTTCTCGTCGTTGGGATCTTTGGGAACCAGCAGCAGCTTGAGCCGTTCTTCGAGCTCTTCTTCTTCGCTCGTCAGCTCGTCCAGCTCCAATTCGGCCAGTTCGGCCAATTCCGAGTCTGCGTCCTCTTCGATCAGGTCCCGGTTGCCCGCGATCTGCTTTTGGACTTCTTGATAACGCCGGAAGGCCGTCACCAGCTCGTCCAATTCGCTGCGCTCTTGGGCCAGCTCATTGAGTCGCTCATAATCGGCCAGTACTTCCGGCTCGGCCATCAGTTGGTTGATTTCATCATAGCGACCGGCGACCTTGGTCAGCTGTTCAGTCAGTGTAGACATGGTTGTTATTCTATCGCGGTAATCAATCGGTGAAGACAGGCAGATGGCCCAAGGCAATAACGTCCGGCCAGTCGCCGTCGCTGCCTTCGGTGAAGACGGCCATTTCGCCCACCACGGTCGCATCGGCCTCATCCATAAGCTTGCGCAGACCGTCAAAGGTGCTGCCGG